>DAHUZS010000117.1 GCA_027315045.1 Acidimicrobiaceae bacterium | reverse complement strand
CCGGAGGTGGTAGGGCTCCCGCCCGACGATCGCGGGCACGCCCGGCGGGCGGTCCCAGTGCGCGATCGGCCAGCGCCGGGCCAGCGCCAAGGCGTGGAGGCGGGGGTCGGGGTTGAGGGCGTGGGGGTGGCCGACGCTCATGAGCAGCGGGGCGTCGTAGATGCTGTCGGTGTAGGCGTGGCAAGCCCCGAGGTCGACCCCGGCGGCCCGGGCCCAGCGCGCCACGGCGGCCAGCTTCCCCGGACCCCACACGAACCCCCCGTCGATACCCCCGGTGTAGCGGCCCTCGCGCTGCGCGTAGCGGGTGGCGATCACCTCGTCGAACCCGACCGCCTGGGCCAGCGGGGCGACCAGGTCCTCGGGGGTGGTCGTCGCCAGCACCAGGCGCCGACCGGCCTCCCGGTGGGCGTGCAGGACGGCCGGTGCGAACGGGGCGACCATCGCCGCCAGCTCGGGTACCGCCTCCTCGGCGGCCGCCCGGACCTCGGCCTGGGGCCAGCCGGCGGCGACCGTCGCCGCCGCCCGGGCCAGCGCGATCGAGACCAGGTTCTCGCCGAACCAACCGTAGAGGGCGTAGAGGGCCCCGGCCCCCGGGAGCCGCCGGCCGTCGGGGACGATCCCCCGGCGGCGCAGGGCCCGGTCCAGGACCGGCCCGCTCGGCCCCAACAACAGGGTCCGGTCGAGGTCGACGAAGACGGCTCCCACCACGGCGAAGGCTACCGGGTGGGCCAGGAAAACCCCCCTGAACGCAGTGAAGGGATCGCCGGGGGGGTTGGCGATCCCTTCACTTGTGACCTGCTTGGGAACAGAGGGGGGGGTTCCTGATCCCTGCGGTCTCGTTTTATTCTGGCGGACTCGGTGCAATCTGTCAAGCAGCTAGAGCTGATAGTTGTTATCTTTGTTGAAGATGGAAATTCGGCACCTGCAAGCGCTGGTCGGCGTGGCCGAGCACGGGAGCTTCTCCGCCGCCGCCGAGGCCCTCGGGACCGTCCAATCCAACATCTCGTCGCACATCGCTCGGCTCGAGCGCGAGCTCGGCGCCCCCCTCGTCGACCGGTCGGCCGGCCGCATGACCGAGGAGGGGGAGATCGTCGTCGCCAGGGCCCGTCGCATGCTGGTCGAGATGATGGCGCTGGTGGCCGACGTCTCGGCGATGCGCACAGAGGTGGCGGGGGTGGTGCGGGCCGGGATGATCGGCACCACCGGGCGGTGGCTGGTGCCGAGGCTGTTCACCCTCCTGCGCGAACGGCACCCCCAGGTGCGGATCACGGTGGCCGACGGGACCAGCGCCAACCTCGAGCCGAGGCTGGCGAGCGGACAGCTGGACCTGGCCGTGGTCTCCCTCCCGGTCACCGGTGACGAGCTGACCGCCACCCTCCTCTTCGAGGAGGACCTCATGCTGGTGGTGCCGGTCGACCACCCCTTCACTACGCTGCCGCGACCGCTGCCCCTCGCCCGGCTGACCGAGCTCGACCTGGTGCTGCCGCTCTCCAACACCGCGCTCCGAGACGAGATCGACCGGGCGCTTCGGCAGGCCGGCGTCACGCTCACCCCGGCCCTCGAGCTCGACGGCATCCGGATGATCGCCTCGCTCACCTTCGACGGGTTCGGCCCGGCGATCCTCCCGGCCACGGCCGTGCCCCGCCACATGCGAGAACGTTTCGAGCTGATCGCTCTCGAGGGCCTCCCCCGCCGGCGGGTGGGGGTGGCCCAGCGCCGCCGGGGCCTGCCGTCGGCCCCGACCCGGGCGGTCATCGCCCTCTTGAACGCGGTGGCCAACGACCCCTTTGACCGTCCGATGGGCCTCCACCCGCGGGTCGGGGCCGCCGACTGAACGCTACGGTCGCCTCCCGAACGGGAGGTTCGCCATGCTGAGCGCCAAGGTCCCCCTCGACGAGCTGGGGGACGACCGGTCGGTCGTCCCCACCTACGCCAGCCGCGGGCTGGCCGGGCCGGTCCTTCGAGACGAGATGCCCGAGGACGGACTGGACCCAGCCGTCGCCTACCAGCTGGTCCACGACGAGCTGA
>DAHUZS010000108.1 GCA_027315045.1 Acidimicrobiaceae bacterium | reverse complement strand
AGGAGCATGACCCGGCCGGCCACCGAGACGACGTCGCCCGACTCCTCGCCGGCCCCCAGGCGGTCCCAGCCCGCCACCACCTCGGCGCTCCGGTGGGTGACCTCGTAGCGGTAGGGGACCTCGCTCACGCTCGGGCCTTCGGCACGGTCACGTTGCGCTCGAAGACCACCCGGAGGCCCTCCAGGGTCAGCCACGGCTCCACGTGGTCGACGGTCTCGCAGTACGGGGCGATGAGCTCGGACAGCCCACCGGTCGCCACCACCGTGGCCTCGGCACCGAGCTCGCCCTTGATCCGCTGGCACAGGCCGTCGACCTGGGCGGCAAACCCGTAGATCACCCCGGACTGGATCGACTCGGCGGTCGAGCGCCCGATCACCGAGCGGGGCTCGACCAGCTCCACCCGGCGCAGCGCCGCCGCGTGCTGGAACAGGGCCTCCAGGCTGATCGAGACCCCCGGGGTGATGGCCCCGCCCAGGTACTCCCCGGCAGCCGAGATCGCCTCAAAGGTGGTGGCGGTCCCCATGTCGACCACCAGCGAGGGGCCCCCGTAGAGGTGGTAGGCGCCAATGGCGTTCGCGATCCGGTCCGGGCCGACCTCCCGGGGGTCCTCGTAGAGGATGGCCATCCCGCTGCGCACCCCGGGGCCCACCACCACGCAGGGCACTTTGGAGAACCACCGCCCGGCCATCTGGCGCAGCCCGGTGGTCATGGAGGGCACTGAGGAGCAGATCGAGATCCCGCTCAAGGTGGTGGTGATGTCGAGTCCCTCCAGGTCGAGCAGCTGGGTCAGCAGCATCGCGTGCTCATCGGGGGTGCGGTCGGGCACTGACGAGAGCCGCCAGTGGTAGCGCAGGCCCCGGCGGGACGGCTCGCTCTCCATGCCGATGCCGACGCCGCCGGGCTCCCGGACCGCCGGTCCCGACTCGGCGTCGGAGAGGGCGTAGAGGCCGATGACCGACTCGGTGTTGCCGACGTCGATGGCGAGGAGCATCAGCGTCGATCCTCGCCATTCGCCGGTCCGAGGTCGAGGCCGAGGTCGAGCGCCGGCGCCGAGTGGGTGAGCGCCCCGACCGAGATGAGGTCGACCCCGATCGCCGCGTAGCGCGGCGCGCTCTGCAAGGTCACTCCGCCCGAGACCTCGACCAGGGTCGAGCCGTCGGGGCGGAGCCCGCCGACCAGCTCGACGCAGGACGCCGCCTCCTCCACGCTCATGTTGTCGAGCAGAACGGCCGACGCCCCGGCCCGGCAGGCCTCCTCCACCTGGGCGATGCGGTCGCACTCGATCTCCACCCCGCGGCCCGGCCACAGCTGGCGGGCCCGGGTCACCGCCTCGGTGATCCCGAGGCCGGCCAGGTGGTTGTCCTTGACCAGGACCGCGTCGAACAAGCCGAAGCGGTGGTTGTGCCCGCCTCCGGCCCGCACCGCCGCCTTCTCCAGCGCCCGCAGCCCGGGGGTGGTCTTCCTCGTGTCGAGGACCCGGGTGGACGGGTTGGCGGCGTGCACGACGTCGACGAAGCGACGGGTCAGCGTGGCGACCCCCGACAGGCGCCCGAGGAAGGTGAGGGCCGTCCGCTCGGCGGTCAGGATCGAGCGCAGGGTTCCGTGCACGTCAGCGACCGGCTCGCCGGCCCGGGCCAGGCGCCCGTCGCCGACGTGCCAGCGGACCTCGAGGCCCGGGTCGACCTGGGCGAAAGCCTCCTTGGCGCAGAGCTCGCCGGCCACCACTCCTGAGGCCCGGGGGACGATCAGAAGCGACGCCCGGGCGCCTGCCGGCACCAGCGCCGCGCTCAGGTCCCCGAGCCGACCGAGGTCCTCCTCCAAGGCAACGGCCACCGCCCGCCGGGCGGCATCGAGGGTCGGGTACGGGTCGGGCTGGGCGGTCACGGCGCCACGGTCTAGCCGCGCCGGGCCGGGTCCGCATGGACCAGGCGGCACCGCCAGGCCGGATCGGTGCGGGGAAAGTCCGACCGGGTGTGCGCGCCGCGACTCTCCTCGCGCTCGGCCGCCGACGCCACCACGACGGCGGCAACGCTTAGGAGGTTGCGGAGCTCGTCGGCGGCCACCGCCTCGCCCCCGGACCCCGGGCGCCACCCCGCGGCAAGATCGAGGAGCACCCGGCGCGCCGCGACCAGGGAGGCGGCGCTGCGCACCACCCCGGCTCCGGCGGTCATCGCCCGCTGGAGACGGTCCTTCCCCTTGGCCGGGTCGGAGGGGGCCGGCCCCGGCGCCCGGCCGAACTCGAGGTCGGCGGCGAGGGTCGCCGGACGACCGGGGATCACCCGGTCGCCGTCGCCAAGCACCGCCCGCATGGCACCCGTGGGCGCCGGCGACGAGACCCCGGCGAGGACCGCCTCGGCCATCCGGACGCCGAAGACCATTCCCTCGAGCAGCGAGTTGGACGCCAACCGGTTGGCGCCGTGCACTCCGGCGCAGGCGGTCTCGCCCGCCGCCCACAGGCCGCCGAGCGCGGTCGCGCCCCACAGATCGGTGACGACCCCGCCCGAGAGGTGATGGGCGGCCGGCGCGATCGGCAGCCAGTCGACCACCGGGTCCAGGCCAACCTCTTGGAGGGAGGCGGCGATGGTGGGGAACCGCACCCCGAAGTCGACCAGCCCGGTGGCGTCGAGCCACAGGTGGTCGGCCCCGTCTGCGGCCATCCGTTCGGCCATGGCCCGACTGACCACGTCACGGGGGGCCAGCTCGTCGACGAAGCGCTCGCCCTTACGGTCGCGCAGCCACGCCCCGTGCCCCCGGAGCGCCTCGGAGAGCAGCGGCCGGGGCATCGCCGGGTGGTGCAGGGCCGTCGGGTGGAACTGGATGAACTCGACGTCGGCCACCGGCACCCCGGCGCGAACGGCCATGGCGACGCCATCGCCGGTCGCCTCGGCCGGGTTGGTGGTCACGGAGAACAGCTGACCCACCCCGCCGGTCGCGAGGAACACGTGCTCGGCCCGGATCTCCACCACCTCGCCAGACGGCGCGCGGGCGGTCACGCCGCGACAGCGCCCCTGCGCCACGATCAGGTCGAGGGCGAACCAGCGCTCGAGCACCGCCCCGGCCGACGACCTGGTGGCCTCGACCAGCGCCCGTTCGACCTCGGCCCCGGTGGCCGCACCCCCCGCGTGGACGACCCGGGGCCGGGAGTGCCCACCCTCGCGGGCCCGGGCCAGGTCGCCCGACGCCTCGCGGTCGAAGGCCGCGCCGAGCGCGATGAGCTCGCCCACCCGGGCCGGCCCCTCGTCCACCAGGACCCGCACGGCGTCGAGGTCGCACAGGCCGGCCCCGGCGGCCAGGGTGTCGGCCAGGTGCAGATCGGTCGAGTCCTCATCGCTCCCCAGGACGGCGGCGACGCCGCCCTGGGCCCAGCGAGTGGTCGACTGGGCGAGCTCACCTTTGGTCAGGATCCCGACGTTGACCGCCGCCGGATCGTCGGCCAGCCGGACCGCCGCCGAGAGCCCGGCGACGCCGCTGCCGAGGACGAGCACGTCGAAGGGTCCCGGCGCGGCGCCTCCGGTCCCGTTCACCAGGGGGCGGGCGCCATGGCCCCAGCGCGCGCCGCCGTCTCGTCGACCGGGCGGTTGTCCGAGTCGACGTGCACGATCCGGGGGACGAAGCCCTCGAGCTCCTCCTCGGCGTAGTCGGCATAGGAGATGAGGATCACCCGGTCGCCCGGGGCGACCAGGCGGGCCGCGGCCCCATTCAGGCAGACCTGGCCCGGCCCCCCGGCCATCGCGTAGGTCTCGAAGCGGGCGCCGTTGTCGATGTCCAAGACGGCCACCTGCTCGTACTCCACGATGTCGGCCAGTTCCATGAGCTCGGTGTCGATCGAGACCGAGCCCACGTAGTTCAGGTTGGCGTCGGTGACCCGCGCCCGGTGGATCTTGGACTTCATCATCCGACGTCGCACGGCTAGCCCCCGGTCACCGCCCCGGCGAGCGCGCGGACCCCCTCGGCGCGCCGGCCCACCTCCACCGGTGCGTTGTCGATGAGGTGGACGCCGCCGACCTCGGCCGCGATGAGCAGGCGCAGCGGGCGGTGCCCGTCGATCCGCTCCGGGGTGCGCAGGGTCGCCGCGTCCACCACCGCCCCGTAGTCGAGGGTGACGAGCGGCTCGGTCGCGACCACCGCGGCCATGAGGTCGCCCACCGCGCCGGGCCGGCGCTCCCCAGAGGCCACCGCCACCGCGGCCGAAGACAGCGCCCGGGACAGCACTGCGGCGGCCCGACGCTCGTCGGGCGTGAGGCGGACGTTGCGGCTGGAGAGGGCCAGGCCGTCGTGCTCGCGCACCGTCGGACAGGCCACCACCTCCACCGGGAACCCGAGGTCGGCCGTCATCCGGTGCACCACCGCTAGCTGCTGAAAGTCCTTCTCCCCGAAGTAGGCCCGGCACCGCCCGGCGATAGCGAACAGCTTGGCCACCACGGTGGCCACCCCGTCGAAATGGCCCGGCCGCGACGACCCCTCCCACCCCCGGGCCTCGGGTCCGACCGAGACCACGGTCGAGGGGGGCTCCGGCCAGTCCGGATACATCTCGCTCACCCCGGGCGCGAAGACCACGCCCGCCCCGAGGCGCCGGCACACCTCGAGGTCGTGGTGGAGGGTGCGCGGGTAGCGGTCCAGGTCGGTCGGGTCCCCGAACTGCAGGGGGTTCACGAAGATGCTCACCGCAACGAGGTCGCACTCGTCGCCGGCCCGCGCGATGAGCGACTCGTGCCCCGCGTGCAGGGCGCCCATGGTCGGCACCAGCCCGACCGTCCTCCCCTCGGCCCGGGCCGCCTCGAAGGTCCGGCGGAAGGTCTCGACCGAGTGGAGGACCTCAAGGTCAGACACCGACCCGCACCCCCGCCGGACGGGTCCCGTCGGCCTCGGCGGCCCGGGGGCGGGGGGCGCTCGGGGGCTGGCCGGCCAGCCGGCTGGTCAACGCGACGCCGGCCAGGTAGCCGGGACGCTCCCCGGGGGGGAGGGCCCGGCGGTGCCGCTCGAGCGTGGCCCAGTCCCCGCGGGCTGCCGGCCCGGTCAGGGCGGACGCCGGCCCCAGCCGGGCCACGTCCTCGATGGCGGCACGGGACAGCGCGAGGAACGCCTCGAGGTCGACCCCGGTGGTCGCGGCGATCCGCTCGACTTGGCCGAGGAGGGCGACCACGTGGTTGGCGGCTACGCACGCGGCAGCGTGGTAGCGCGCCCGGTCGGCCTCGGCGACAGCGAACGGCCGGCCCCCGAGGGTCAGGGCCAGCTCCTCGGCAACCGGGTCGCCGGCCACGGCGAAGCCGATCCCGCTCACCAGGCGGGCCGCGCCGACCTCGGGGTTGGGCAACGGGACCAATGGGTGCAGGGAGGCCCGACGCTCGTGGGGCCCGAGGACCTCGAGCCCGAGCGAGGCCGCCAGGTGCACGACGGCGCAGCTGGGGACGGGGCGGACGCCGGCAGCCACCTGGGCGACCGCGTCGTCGGGGGTCGCGATCACCAGGACGTCGACACCCTCGGCGGCGGCGCACTGATCGTCCCCGCGCGCCAGGATGCCCGAGACCCGGTAGCCGGATGACGACAGCGCTCGCGCCAACGAGCGACCGGCCCGACCCGGGCCGATGAGGCGGACGGACTTCACGAGGACCTCCTTCGGCGCTCCAACCCGAACGGTGTCGGTCGCCTTCAGCGATCACGTTTCGCCGTGAACGATCTCCAGTGTACCCAGGTGCCTCACCGCGCCGACAGCCGACTCGAGCACCGGCGGCGGCACCAGCTCGGGGGCCAGGTCGGCGAGCGGGGCGAGGACGAAGCGGCGCTCGAACATCCTGGGATGGGGCACGACGAGGTCGGCCTCGGCGACCGCCTCGTCGCCCACCAACAACACGTCGGCGTCGAGGGTCCGGGGACCGAAGCGCACCGAGCGAACCCGGCCGGCGTCCGCTTCGAGCGCACGGCACCGCTCGAGCAGCGCCCGGGCCGAGTCCTCGGTGACCAGCTCGACCACCACGTTGAGGAACGGGCCCTGATCCGGGCCGCCGACCGGCTCGGTCTCGTACACCGGGGACACCGCCACGAGGTCGCCCCGGGCCCCGAGCAGGGCGACCGCCCGCCCGAGGTGCGCCGAGCGGTCGCCCAGGTTGGAGCCGAGGCCGAGGAAGGCCCGGCGGGTCCCGCTCACCCCGGTCGGTGCCGGGCCCGGGCCGCCCGTACCCCGACCGAGCCCAGGTCCTCGGGGATAGGGGGGCGGAGCTTGCGCACCGTCACCGTCACCGCCCCCACCCGGTCGTCGAGGTCGAGGACCGTCCGGGCCACCGCGTCGGCGAGGGCCTCAAGGAGCCGGAACGAGCCGGCCCGGACCGTTTGGGCGGCGGCCGTCACCACCGCCCCGTAGTCGACGGTGTCGGCCAGCTCGTCGCTCGACCCGGCCGCCCCGGCGTTGACGGTGACGTCGAGGTCGAGCTCGAAGGGCTGGGGGTGCGCCCGCTCGTGGTCGAGGACCCCGTGGGTGGCCACGACCCGGAGCCCCCGGACCTCGATGCGGTCCCCGCTCACCCCGTGGAACGCTCCGGGCCGGCCACCACGACCACCAGCTCGCGGCCGGCCGGACCCATCTGGTGGCCGATCATGTGCTCGACCGTGGCGACGGCCTGGGGCGTGGTCGGGATCCGGTCCGACCACACGAGGAACCCGGCGACGACCCCCATCACCCGGTCACCGAGCTCCTCGTGGTGCATGAGGACCCGCTGGCCTTCAGCCAACGAGTCGGCCAAGCCGCGGTAGCAGTCCTCGAGCACCTGCCGGGGATCGGTGCCGGCGACGAGGGGGTAGTGGGCCCACAGGAGCTCCCCCTCGTCGTAGGCGTGCAGGTTGTGCGGGGAGGGCAACAGCGAGATCACCCGGTTGAAGCCCTGGACCCGCAGCCAGATGATCTCCTCCTGACGGCGCACCCGACGGTGGTTCGGCGCGAACCCGCCGGGCCGTTCGCTCACGGCCAGGCGGTCCCTCAGCACCCAGGTGAAGTTGCGGGGCCGGATCCCGGCCGCCCACTTGCCCTTCACCATCGCGTCGCGGTCGAGCTCCCCACCGCCTCACCCCCTCCGACCAATCGCGTGCTCGGGGTCCCGACCAGCTGCGCGGCCTGGACGGCGGCCGCCACGTCGTGGACCCGGACCATCTGGACCCCTTCGGCCATCGCCCAGGTGATCGAGGCCAGCGTGCCCTCGGCCCGCTCCCCTGGCGGCAGGGGGTCCGACCCCCTCCGTCCGATCACCCCGAGGAACCCCTTGTTCGACGTCCCCACCACCACCCGCGCCCCGGCGCCAGCGGCCAGCGCCACCAGTTCGCGCAGGTGGGCCAGCAGTGCCAGGTTGTGGGCCGAGGTCTTGCCGAACCCGATCCCCGGATCGGCCCAGACCTCGGGCACGCCGGCCGAGGTCGCCGCCTCGAGGAGGCCGGCCAGGTGTCGGTGGACCTCGGCCACGACGTCGTCGTAGTGGGGGGCGACCTGCATGTCGGCGGCCGTGCCCTGGCGATGCATCGCCACCCAGCCGAGACCGAGCTCCGCGGCCAGGGGCCACAGCGTCCCGGAGACGTCGTTGAGAAGGGTCGCCCCGGCCAAGCCGGCGGCCCGGGCGACCGCCGGCTTGGTGGTGTCGACCGACACCGGACCGAGGGGGATCAGCGCCTCGATCACCGGGAGCACCCGGCGCAGTTCCTCGGCCTCGGCGACCGGGGTCGCTCCCGGCCGGCTGGACTCGCCGCCGACGTCGACGACGTCAGCGCCCTCGGCGAACATGGCCCGCCCCCGCTCGACGGCCGTGGCCGTTTCAGCGTACTTCCCGCCGTCGAAGAACGAGTCCGGGGTGACGTTGAGCACCCCCATGACCACCGGGCGACGGGCGCGTGCGACCACGCCAGGCAGCGTAGGCGACCGGGTCGCCGGATCCGGCCCGATCGCCGGGGGCGGGCGCCCGTCCCGAAGGCCCCGGTCAGCGCCCGTGGACGAACTGCATCGCCTCGGCCCGGGTGGCCGGGTCCCGCCGGAACAGCCCCCGGACCGCCGAGGTGACCGTGAGGGTGCCCGGCTTTTTCACCCCGCGCATCGACATGCACAGGTGCTCGGCCTCGACCACCACCAGCACGCCGCGCGGGTCGAGGGTGCGCTCGATGGCGTCGGCGATCTCGGTGGTCATGCGCTCTTGGACCTGCAGTCGCCGGGCGAAGCCCTCGACCAGCCGGGCCAGCTTGGAGATGCCGGTGATCCGGCCGTCGGAGTTGGGGATGTAGGCGACGTGGGCCCGGCCGATGAAGGGGACCAGGTGGTGCTCGCACAGCGAGGCGAACGGGATGTCGCGCACCATCACCATCTCGTCGTGCTCCGCCGCGAAGGTGACGGTCACGTGCCGGGCCGGGTCGTCCGAGAGCCCCGAGAAGAGCTCCTCGTACATGACCGCGACCCGGGCCGGGGTGGCCAACAGCCCCTCGCGGCCGGGATCCTCACCGATCGCCTCGAGGATCTCGATGATCGCCTTCTCCACCCGTGTGATGTCGACCGCCACCTCAGCCCCCCTCCATCGCCGGGCGGTAGACGTGCACCGAGCGCAGGTTCCGGTAACGCTCGGCGACGTCGAGCCCGTAGCCAACCACGAAGGCCGAGGGGATCGTGAAGCCCACGTACCTCAAGTCGAGGGGCACCCGCTGCTCTCCCTCCTTCACCAACAACGCGCACACCTCGAGGCTCTTGGGCCCCCGGGCCTGGAGGTACCGGCGCAGGTAGTTGAGCGTCAGGCCGCTGTCGATGATGTCCTCGACCACGAGGACATGGCGGCCAGCGAGATCGGCGTCGAGGTCCTTCACGATCCGCACCACCCCCGAGGTCCGGGTGGCGCTCCCGTAGGACGAGACGGCCATGAAATCCACGTCGACCGGCAGGTCGATGGCGCGGGCCAGGTCGCTCATGAAGATCATGGCCCCCTTCAAGACGCCGACCAACAGGGGCGGCGCGTCGGCGTAGTCGGCGGTGATGGCGGTGCCCAGCTCGAACACCCGCGCCGCCAGCGCCTCGGCGGTGACCACCGGTTCGCCCACCTCGGCTTGTCCCCAGCTCGGCACCGACGAAGCGACCCGCTCCGTCTTCACCGGGCGAACCTTACCGGACGGCCCTCGGAGCGCCAGGCGACCGCCCGAGCGCCGCACCCGCCACCCACCCTCGACCTCGGTGGCCACCCACCGTCCGGTGGCCACCTCGAGCACGCGGGCGACCGAGGCCGAGCCCGGGGGATGGTGCTCGGCCCGATCGTCGTCCTCGGTCAGCCACCGCCGCACCGCCCGGCGGGCCAGCGCGACCGGTGCGCCGGCCAACGCGCCGGCGTCGGAGGGGTCGGGCACCGCGTCGGCGGCCAGACCCTCGAGGAGGGCGGCGTCGTCGCGCAACAGGGACGCCTGGCGGGCGAGGATCGGGACCACGTCTCGGCGCGCCAGCACCGAGCACAGGGGCAACAGCTCGTGGCGCACCCGGTTGCGCAGGTAGCGCGGGTCGTCGTTCGACGGGTCTCGCACCGGGGTCAGCCCCATCGCCGCGCACAGCGCCTCGGTCTCGTGCCGGCGCAACGCGAGGAGCGGGTGCCTCGGACCGGGGGCCATCGCCCCTAGGCCGTCGAGGGCCGCCCCCCGCAGGAGGTTGGCCAAAATCGTCTCGGCTTGATCGTCCATGGTGTGCCCGGTGGCGGCGTCGACCGGCAGGACGGACCGGCGGGCCGCCCGGGCCCGGGCCTCGAGGTTGGGGCCGGGCTCGACCACCACCTGCCGGCTCGAGAAGTCCGCCCCAAGCCGGGCCGCCACCGCCCCGACGACCGCGGCCTCCGCCCCCGAGCCCGGCCGCAACGCGTGGTCCACGTGGACGGCGGTCACCCGGCACCCGGCCGCCACCGCCAGCACCAACAGCGCCAAGGAGTCCGACCCCCCCGACACCGCGCAGACTAGGTCGTGGCCGGGCGAGGGGAACGTGCACCGGCCGACCAATGAGGGGATCGCATCGGGTCGGGCCGGCCCGACCGGGGCCGGCACGACCCTCACCCGGTCAGAGCCGAGGGCGAGACGCGCCGGACCCAAGCGGCCGGATCCCGGATCTCCTCCAGGGTGGGGAGCCACTCGGGTCCCTGCCAGACCCGGTCGAACAGGGCGCGCCCCCCAGCCTCCTCGACCGTCCGGACGAAATGCTCCCCCTCGGCGTACTGGCGGAACTTGGCTTCGAGCCCGAGCACCTGCTGGAGCAACCGGGCGGCACCCCGGGCCGACTCCCGGCGTTGCTGGAGCACCGCGCCGAAGTGGCCGGCGCTCGGCACCGCCCCGGCACCGGCCCGGTCCATGGTGACGTCACCGTGGCCCTCGAGGACGCTCATGAGCGCCTGGATGCGCTGGAGCGCGGCGAGCTGCTCGGGCGTCGCGATCAGGCCGATCATGCCGGCGTCGCGCAGCGGGCTCCGGCCGGCCCGGATCTCCTGGGCCGCCCGGCGCAGGGCGTCGACCAAACGCCTCGGGTCGGTGCCCAGCGGCTCGAGCCCGGCCTCCACCAACGAGAGGAAGTAGCCCCGCATCCACGGCACCCCGAGGAACTGGGCCCGATGGGTCAGTTCGTGCAGCGCCAGCCACAGCCGGAACTCGGCCGGGTCGAAGCCGTGCCGGGCCTCGAGGGCGGCGACGTTGGGCCCGACGAAGTAGACGAGGTCTTGGTGCTCCTCGTCGATCCCGTCGGCGAGGAGCAGGTCGTACTGGCCGAGGACCCGGGTGGACATCCAGGCCAGGACCAACCCGAGCTGGCCCCCGCTCAGTGATCGGGACGCCGCGGCCAGCTGGCGGGCGAGGCCGGGGGCACTGGAGGCGAGGGGCGAGGCGGGCTTGCTGACGGCCACCTTGGCCAGGGTCGGCCCGAGCAGGCGCTGGAAGGACGCGACGTTGGCGCTGACCCAGTCGGGGCGGTCGATCACCCTCCCCCGGGCCCGGCCGGTGACAACCAGCCCGGTGGCCTCGGTCACGAGCGTCTCGGCCCGGATGGTCGCCTCGTCGAAGTCCCGCTGCATGGCCGCCGGCCGGTAGTGGGCGGGGACGGTGCTCCGGCCTGAGGCCCACCGGGCCACCCGGTCGGCCGTCCTCCAGTCGATGAGCGGGGGTTCGCTCACACCAGAGGCGGTGTCGGTCACGAACGACCCGGCCCGGCTGACCTCACGACGTGCCGCCGAGGGCGGGGTCGGCGTCGTGCTGATGGCGCTCGGCCTCGATCAACGCGGCGATCCGGATCCGCAAGCTGTCGGGCACCCGGTCACGACATCGGTTGGCGATCACCTGGCGGAGCTCGGCCTCGAATACCGCGGCGCCAGCGCACGGACCGCAGAAGTCGAGGTGCTCGGCGATCCGCTCCCGGCGCTGATCGGTCAGTTCGCCGTCGAGGTAGTGGTAGAGCTGGTGGATTGCGGCGCCGCAGTCGACGCCGGCGTTCGTTCCCTCGGGCACCTCCCAGCTCATCCCTCGACCCCGTTCACTCCGAGCGCCCCTGCGCCGTGGCGACCAACCCTCTCGACTCGGCAAACCCATGCAACGCCTTCTGCAGGGCCCTTCTTCCCCGATGGATCCGGCTCATGACGGTGCCGATGGGGACGTCGGTGATCTCGGCGATCTCCTTGTAGGAGAACCCCTCGACGTCGGCGAGCAGCACGGCCATCCGGAACACCTCGGGGAGCGACTCGATCGCCGCCTTCACCTCGTCGTCGGTGAAGCTCGCCAGCGCCTCCTCTTCGGCGCTCCGGTTTGGGGCCCCGTCGGGGGAGGCCAGTCGGTGGTAGAGGTACAGGTCCTCCACGTCCTCCACGTCGGCCACCGCCGGCCGGCGGCGGGCGGCCCGGTAGGAGTTGATGTAGGCGTTGGTGAGGATGCGGTAGAGCCAGGCCCGCAGGTTGGTGCCCTCCGTGAACCCGCCGAACCCGCGGTAGGCCCGGAGGTAGGTCTCCTGGACCAGGTCCTCGGCGTCCGCCGGGTTCCTGGTCAGGCGGAGGGCCGCGCTGTAGAGCGCGGGCATGTGCTCCATGGCGAGATCGGTGAAACGGGCCTGGTCGGCCATGCCGATGACCATAGCCACCAGGCCGCGGTTCCCGGAACCGGGCCCGGCGGTCCCAGGTGAGTAACCTGATCGGCCGGATGCCCCCCCAGCACGCACCGGTCCGCACCGGCCCCGAGGCGCCGCCCGGGGGGGCTGAACGTCGCCGGATCGACGTCTTCACCTGGGACCTCTTCGAGAACGAGACGGTCCAGGCCCTGGTCACCACCCGAGCTGGCGGGGTCTCGGGCGGGCGCTTCGGCGCCCTCAACCTGGGCCTGCACGTGGGTGACGACGACCGGGCGGTGGTCGAGAACCGCCGCCTGGCGGTCAGGGTCCTCGGGGCTGGGCTCGACGACCTCGTCGTGGCGGAGCAGATCCACGGGGCCACGGCGGCCGTCGTGGGCCGGGCCGACGCCGGGAGGGGGGCGCGCTCGGCCGCCGGCGCCGTCCCGGGCGCCGACGCCCTGGTCACGACCGAGCCCGGCCTGGTCCTGGCGGTGCTGGCCGCCGACTGTGCCCCGGTCGCGCTCTACGACCCGGTGGCCCGGGTCCTCGGGTGCGTCCACGCCGGGTGGCGGGGAGCCCTCTCGGGCGTACTCGAGGCGGCCGTCGCCACCATGACCTCGCTCGGCGCCCGGCCCGAGCGCCTCCTGGCCGGCATCGGCCCGACCATCGCGGCCCACCGCTACGAGGTCGGCCCCGACGTCCTCGCCGCGGCGACCGAGGTCCTCGGCTCGGCCGAGCCGTGGTGCCGGCCCGGCCGCCCCGGCCACTGGTGGTTCGACCTCGCCGGCGCAGTCAGCACCCTGTTGCGCCGCGCCGGCGTCGACCTGTCGAGGCTCGAGACCGCGCCGGTCTGCACCGGGCCCCCCGGTCCCTTCTACAGCTTTCGGGCCGAGGGGACCTGCGGTCGCTTCGCCCTCCTGGCCAGGATCGGGCCGTGAGCGAGGCGGCCTTCTCGTATCAGGGGTACGAGCTCGACCCCTCCGGCCTGCTCACCTGCCGCTACGCGCTCGGGGACCGGCGCTTCGTCGAGCAGGCCGACCTCGGCCCCGGGGCGTGGACGAGCGCGCCGGCCCGCGAGGCCGCCCGGCTGGTCTACCTGCTGGCCGGGGTCTCCTACTACAAGACGGCGGCGCCGCCGGCCGTTCGGGTCGACGTCCCGTTGCGCCCGGCCGAGCTGGCGATGCTCGAGGCCTTTTACCAGCGGGGCCTGGCCGAGTTCGCCTACCACAACCGGCTCGACCTCGCCCTTGTCCGGATCGAGGCGGCGGTCGAGAACCGGGCCCCAGCCGACTTCGTCGCGCCCCCCGACCGCCCACTCGTGCTTTTCGGCGGGGGGAAGGATTCGATCGTGACCGTGGAGGAGATCAAGGACCGGCATCCGAACGCCGCGCTCTTCGTGGTCTCCCCCCACACGGCCCCGTTCGAGGCGATCGAGCGGGTGGTCCCGATCACCGCCCTGCCGGTCGTGCGGGCCACCCGCCACCTCGACCCCCAGCTGCTCGAGCCACCGCGCCACACCGGGTTCCTCCAGGGCCACGTCCCGGTCACCGGGATCATCGCCGCGTTGGCCGTCCTCGCGGCCACCGGTGCCGGCCACGACGCGGTGGTGCTGTCGAACGAACGGTCGGCCTCGGACCCCAACCTGGTCGTCGACGGTGCCGCGGTCAACCACCAGTACTCCAAGTCCGAGGACTTCGAAGCGGCCTTCGCCGAGGTGGTCTCCGGGGCGCTCGGCCCCGGCTTACGGGTGTTCTCCCTGCTCCGTCCGTACGCCGAGCTCTGGGTGGCCGAGCGGTTCGCCCGGCTCGATCGCTACCACCGGGCGTTCCGCAGCTGCAACCGGGCCTTCCCGATCGACCCGGCCAAGCGCCTGGACCGCTGGTGCGGGGAGTGCGACAAGTGCTGCTTCGTCGACCTCGTCCTGGCGCCGTTCCTCCCCCGTTCCGAGCTCGAGGCCATCTTCGACGGCCGCGAGCCGCTGGCGTCGCCCGAGCTGCTCGGGCGCTTCGAGGTCTTCGTCGGCCTCTCGCCCGACCCCAAGCCCTTCGAGTGCGTCGGCGAGATCGGGGAGTCACGGGCGGCGGCGGTGTTGGCGGCGCGGCGCACCGACCGGACTTCGAGCCCGATCCTCTCGAACTTGGCCGGGCGGCTCCCGCCGCTGCTTCCCGAGACCGTCGCCGGCCTGCTGGCACCGCACCGCCCCCACCGGGTCCCCGATGAATTCGCGCCCGAGGATCTGCTGGTCTGACCTCGCCGGGGCCACCGTGGGGATCTGGGGCCTCGGCGTCGAAGGCGGAGCCAACCTTCGCAAGCTGCGCTCCATCGGGGCCATCCCGGTGCTCGCCGACGACCGCCCGGCAGTGGACGAGGTCGACGGGCTCCCGGTCCGCTCCACCGCCAACGGCGGCTGGGACGCCCTGGCCCGGTGCGCGGCGGTCATCAAGACCCCGGGCATCAGCCGCTACCGACCCGACGTCGTCGCGCTGGGCGAGCGCGGGGTGCCGGTCGTGGGCGGGCTGGGCCTGTGGCTGGAGGACCTGGGAGAGACGGATCGCACCCGGGTCGTTTGCATCACCGGGACCAAGGGCAAGAGCACGACTACGGCCGTCGTCGCCCACCTCCTCAACCGGTTGGGCCGGAAGTGTTTGGTCGGGGGGAACATCGGCCGCCTCCCCTACGATCCCGAGGCCCCGACCGACACCGAGTTCGTGGCCCTCGAGGTCTCGAGCTTCCAGGCCGCCGACCTCTCCTGTGTCGCGCCGGTCGTCGCAGTGACGTCATTGCACCCCGACCATTTGGACTGGCACGGCAGCGTCGAGCGCTACTACGCCGACAAGCTCTCCGTCTGCACCCAGCCCGGGGCCGACCTGACTATCGCCAACGGCGACAGCCCGGAGCTGCGGGCCGAGAAGGCCCGGCTGGGGCCGAAGGTCCAGTGGGTCACCGACCGTCGCGCCCCATGGGCCGAGGGGCTCGGGCTGCTCGGGGCCCACAACCGACGCAACGCCCTCGTCGCCGCCGCGGCGCTCGTCGCCCTCGGGGTCGCCGAGGCCGGAGACGACGAGGTCCTCGCCGCGGCGGCCCCGGGGTTCAGCGGGCTTCCGAGCCGGCTGGCCGAGTTCGCAACGGTGGGCGGCGTGCGTTTCGTCGACGACAGCCTGTCGACCAACGCCCTCTCGGCCATGGCGGCCCTCGACGCGTTCGCCGGCCACCCGGTGGCGCTCATCGTCGGCGGCGCCGACCGGGGGATCGACTACCTCCCGCTGGCCGAGCACGTCGCCCGGCGAACGGACCCGAGCTTCGTCGTCACCCTCCCGGCCAACGGCCCCCGCATCCACCAGGCGCTCGACGACGCCCTGGCCCGTACGGGTCGGGCCGACGTCGAGGTGCGGGACACCGACGACCTCACGGTCGCGGTCGACCTGGCGTTCAGGTGGGCGGGCCCCGGGTCGGTGGTGCTCCTCTCCCCGGGGGCGGCCAGCTTCGGGCAGTTCGCCAACTTCACGGCCCGCGCCGAGGCGTTCCGACGGGCGGTGGACCGGCTCGGCTAATCGGGGTCGATCGCCCTCGACCCCTCGTCGACCAAGGGCGGGAACAGGACACTCGGGTTCAGGATCCCGTCGGGGTGGAGGGCGGTCTTGATCGCCCGGAAGGCGGCGATCTCGTCGTCGGAGCGGGAGAGGTGGAGCCAGCGGCGCTTGGCCGTGCCGATCCCGTGCTCGGCGCTCACCGCGCCCCCGAGCGACGCCGCCAGGTTGAACACCGCATCGTCCACCTCGTCGTCGTCGGGGGCGATCCCGGTCACGTTCACGTGTACGTTCCCGTCGGCGGCGTGGCCGAACAGCCACACCCCGGCCGAGGGCCGCAGCGAGGCCACGACCGGGGTGACCCGCTCGACGAACTCGGCGAGCGCTCCCATCGGCACCGAGACGTCGAGCTTGTGGGGCGGGCCGAGCCGGTTGATGGCTTCGGTGTGTCCCTCGCGGTAGCGCCAGAGCTCGGCCGCCCGGGCCCGGTCCTGGGCGACCGCGACGTCTGCGACCGCCCCGAGGGCGTCGACCGCCTCGGACAGCTCGTCGGTGGGGTCCCGGTCGTCGCTCGCCTCGAGGAGCAAGTAGGCGGCGTGGGGGGCGCCGAAGGGGTCCGGGAGCCCCTGGTGCTCGCAGACCAGGCCGAGGCCGGGGCGGAAGAAGAGCTCGACGGCCGACAGCGCGCCGAGTGACGCCCGCAACTCACCGGTCGCGGCGAGCGCGGCCCCGACGGTGTCGAAGGCCAACAGGGCCACCACCCGCTCGGGGCTGGCGCGCACCAGCGCCAGCCGGGCGGCGGTGACCACCCCAAGGGTGCCCTCGCTCCCGCACAGCAGGCCGGCGAGGTCGTAGCCGGTGTTGTCCTTGAGCAGGCCGCCGAGGTGGGTGACTACCCGGCCGTTCCCGAGCACCGCGCTCACCCCGAGGAGCTGGGCACGGGTGTCGCCGTAGCGCAGGACCCGGATCCCCCCGGCATTGGTGGCGACCGATCCGCCCACCGTCGCGCTGTCCCGGCTGGCCAGATCGACCCCGTAGGCCCACCCCAGGGCCGAGGCGGCCTGCTGGAGACGGGCGATCGGCACGCCCGCGCCCGCCGTGATCTGACCGGCCAGCCCGTCGGGCTCGAGGGTCGAGAGCCGGACCAGGCTGCACACCACCTCGCCCTGGAGGGGCACGGTCCCGCCCGCCAGCCCGGTCCGCCCCCCCTGCAGGGCCAGCGCCACGCCGTGGCGGCGGCACAGTCCGACCAGGGCCGCCACCTCCTCGGTCGAGCCGGGACGGAGCACCGCCGGCGTCGACCCCCGGAACCGACCGGTCCAGTCGGCCACGTAGCCACCCACCACGTCCGGGTCCACCAAGACATGGTGGACACCGAGGAGGTCCACGGCCTCGCCGAGGAACGCCGGGTTGATCGGTCCCACCACCCGATCGTGGCACGAGCGCACGGGGACGGTGGCCGGGTGCGGGACCCCCTGTGGCACCATCTCCCGTCGTGAGCGCGCCCGCCCCGCCGAGTGCCGGGCACCGGCCGAACCCGGCCCTGCTCTGGGCGCTCGCCCTCGGCGGCTGGGCCTTCATCGGCTTCTACCTCTTCCACTGGGGCGCGACCTGGGCGCTCGACCTGCGGGTCTACCGGGCGGCGACCTCGAACCTCTGGCACCACGGGTCGCCCTACACGGCGACCTTCACCTCGAGCCACCTGCTCTTCACCTATCCGCCCTTCGCCCTGGTCTTCCTCAGCCCGTTGGCGTTCGGGTCCCTCGGCCTCGTGAAGGCGCTGTGGTGGCTGCTGAACGAGGCGGCGATGGTGGCGCTGCTCACCTTGGCCCTCACTACCGCCCTCGGCATCCCCCGGCGCCGGGCGCTCCTCCTGGCGGCGGCCGGCGGGGCCGTCGCCACCATCGCCCTCGAGCCGCTGCGCAGCAATCTCGACTACGGGCAGGTGAACCTGGCCCTGATGGCGCTGGTCGTCGTCGATCTCCTGGCCGTCCGGGGCCGCGGACGGGGGATCCTGGTCGGCGCGGCCGCCGCGATCAAGCTCACCCCGCTCGTCTATCTGGCCTACTTCCTGGTCCAGGGCGACCGGCGCTCGGTGGTCCGAGGAATCGGCGCCTTCGCCGGCCTGACCGCCCTCTCGTGGGCCGTCCTCCCGGCCGAGTCGGCCCGCTACTGGCTCCACGACGCCTTCAGCCCGGGCCGGACCGGCCAGCCGGGCAACGTCTCCAACCAGTCCTGGAACGGGCTGGTCCACCGGGCACCGTTCCACGCCGGAGTGGCGGGGGTCGCGCTCTGGGTGCTGGCCTCGCTCGTCACCCTGGCCGTCGGCGTCTGGGCGGCCAAGCACCTGCTCGATGCCGGGCGGCGGGTCGACACCGTCCTGGCCCTGGCCCTGGTTGAGCTCCTGATCAGCCCGATCTCGTGGGACCACCACTGGTCGTGGCTGGTTCTGGCCCCGGTGGTGGCGTGGTCGGGCCGGGACCGCCCGGTGCAGATCGCCCTCGTGGTCGCGCTGGCCGTGGCGTTGGCCGAGCCCTACTGGTGGCCGGTCGGCGGCTGGCCCGGGGCGCTCTTCGGCGACTCGTTGACCCTGGCCGGGGCGGGGCTGCTCGGGGTCATGGCCTGGCGGGCCAAGTGGCGCCCTGGTGGGAAGCCCACGACGGGCACGATCGGGGACCTCCGCCCCGAGGTGCGCCGGGCGCCGTCGTGAATCACCCGAGGGCCGGACTCGCTAGGCCTGCACCTCGAGCCCGGCCAGCTCGCCGTCGGCCCGCCACCGCGCCAGGAGCTCGAAGAAGGCGATCGGTCCCTTCCCGTACGAGCTGCCGAGGAACCCGGCGTCGCTCGGCTGGCCCTCGTTGTTGTAGTAACCCGGCGTGCACTGCTCCTGGAAGCTCCGCATGTTACGGGCCGACTCGGCCAGGTCGGCCAGCCACGCGTCCTCGGCCTCCACCGTGGCCTCGAGCTCGGCGACGTCGTGGTCGAGCGCGTAGCGCACGATGTGGGCGACGTGCCCCGCGACCTCGTCGAGCAGGTGGGGGTAGTTGACGGTGAAGCCGCCCTGGGCGTGCCCCACGATGAACAGGTTCGGGAAGTGGTGGACGTGCATGCCGTGCAGTGAGCGCATCCCGTGCGCCCAGTACTTCGACAGCGCGGTCCTTGACCTCCCCACCACGTCGTAGCCGGACCGGCGCGTGTAGTCGGTCCCGACCTCGAACCCGGTCGCAAAGATCAGGCAGTCGAGCGAGTACTCGGTGCCACCGACGACCACCCCGGCCTCGGTGATCCGCTCGACGCCCGAGCCGTCGGTGTCGACCAGCGTGACGTTGGGGCGGTTGAAAGCCTGCAGGTAGTCGTCGTGGAAGCACGGGCGCTTGCAGAACTGCCGGTACCACGGCTTCAGGGCCTCGGCCGTCTCCTTGTCCTCGACCAGCTCGTCGACGCGGGAACGGATCTGCTCCATCTTCTCGAAGTCGGCCAGCTCGAGGGCGCCAGCCAGGCCGCCGCTCGCCGCCGCGCCGGCGTCGTCCTTTGGCAACCGACGACCGAGGCGCCCGATGATGTCGGTCCAGCCGTCCATCACCAGGTCCTCGGGGGCGAGTCCGCCAGAGGTGAGGACGGTGAAGTTCTCCATCCGCCTCCGTTGCCAGCCGGGCTCGAGCGACGCCGCCCACGACAAGTCGGTCGGGCGGTTGCCCCGGACGTCGATCGACGACGGGGTCCGCTGGAAGACGTAGAGGGCCTCGGCGGCCGCCGCCAGGTGCGGCATGGCCTGGACCGCGGTGGCCCCGGTGCCAATGATGCCCACCCGCTTGCCGGCCAGCCGGTGCAAGTTCCCGCCCGAGTCCCCGCCGGTGTAGTCGTAGTCCCACCGGCTGGTGTGGAACGAGTGGCCGCCGAAGCGCTCGATCCCGGGGATCCCCGGGAGCTTCGGACGGTGGAGTGGACCATTGCCCATCACGACGAACCGGGCCGACAGGGCGTCGGCACGGTTCGTGCGGATCGTCCAGCGCGACACCGTGGCGTCCCACTCGACCTGGGTCACCTCGGTCGAGAGGCACGCGTGGTCGTAGAGGCCGAAGTGCTCGGCGATCCGGCGGCAGTGGGCCAGGATCTCGGGTGCATGGGCGTACTTCTCGGTCGGGACGTAGCCGGTCTCCTCCAAGAGGGGCAGGTAGATATAGGACTCGACGTCGCACTGGGCGCCCGGGTACCGGTTCCAGTACCAGGTGCCGCCGACGTCGCCAGCCTTGTCGATGAGCACCACGTCGTCGATCCCGGCCTGCTTCAGCCAGGCGCCGGTGATCAGCCCAGCCAGTCCGGCACCGATGAGCGCCACCTCCACCCGGTCCCGGCGCGGCTCGCGCTCGACCACGGCCGTGTAGGGGTCCGCCAGGTACCGGCCGTAGTGGCCGGTGATCTCGACTTAGGGGCCGCGCGGATAGGTGACCATCCACTTGGTCGTCGTGTTGGCTCGGGTTTGATCCCGAGTGCGACCCAACACCCGACGACCAAGTGGAGGATCTCATTATCATGCGCGCACTCGAACCCGAAGTGTTTGATGCT
>DAHUZS010000105.1 GCA_027315045.1 Acidimicrobiaceae bacterium | reverse complement strand
CTGAGCAGGCGCAACCCGGCCGCCGAAGCCCCGAGCGGGCCGGTGACGAAGAGCGCGTCCCCGGGTCGGGCCCCGCTGCGCACGATGGCGGGTCCGTCCCCCTCGAGGGTCCCGGTCACCGCCACCGCCACGAACAGCTGGCCGGCCTCGCTGAGGTCGCCGCCGACCACCGGGCAGGACCAGGCGTTCGCCGCCTCGCCCAGGCCCTCGGCGACCTCCTCGAGCGCGCTGGCTGGCGGCGCGCCGACCGCCACCAGGGCCTGGGCCGGCGTGCCACCCATGGCGGCGATGTCGCTCACCGCAGTGGTGAGGGCCTTCCAGCCGAAGTCCGCTGGACTGACCAGCCCCAGGTCGGCGTGCACCCCGGCCACCATCGCGTCGGTCGTGAGCACCAGCCTCGGGTCCGACCGTCCCGGGTGCACCACCGCGGCGTCGTCTCCGCCCCAGATCTCCCCGGTTGGCGGCGGGCCCTGCCAGGCCTCGAGCCTGCGCCCGATGCGCTCGAGGGTGGCATCTTCGCCGGTTGGAAGGCGGTCACCGCCGGATGGTCGTTTGGGGTGGGCCACCGTCCATGCCTAGCATTGGCGGCCTCGTCGAATGACGGGGGTTGACGACCAACCCGAACCGAGAGCCATCGCCAAAGGAAGGTGCGACCGGATGCCTCCGACGACCAGCGCCCCCACCGAGAACACCAAGCTGCTCGACTGGGTGGAGGAGATCGCCGAGCTGGCACAACCGGACCGGGTCGAGTGGTGCGACGGCTCGGCCGACGAGTACGACCGCATCTGCCGGCTCCTCGTCGACCAGGGGACCTTCACCCGGCTCTCCGACGCCAAGCGGCCGAACAGCTACTGGTGCCGGTCGGACCCCGGGGATGTGGCCCGGGTGGAGGACCGCACGTTCATCTGCTCGAAGGAGGAGATGAACGCCGGCCCCACCAACAACTGGTGCGACCCCGACGAGATGCGCGCCACCCTGCGGGGGCTCTTCGACGGCGCCATGCGGGGCCGCACCATGTACGTCGTGCCCTTCTCCATGGGCCCGCTCCACTCCGACAAGTCCCACATCGGCATCCAGCTCACCGACTCCCCCTATGTCGCGGTGTCGATGCGGATCATGACCCGGATGGGTGCGGCCACCCTCGAGGCCCTGGGGCCCGACGGGGCCTTCGTCCCCTGCCTGCACTCGGTGGGGGCCCCGCTCGAACCGGGCCAGGCCGACGTGCCCTGGCCCTGCGACACCGACAACAAGTACATCGTCCACTTCCCCGAGACCGCCGAGATCGTCTCGTACGGCTCGGGCTACGGGGGGAACGCCCTGCTCGGCAAAAAGTGCTTCGCCCTGCGCATCGCCTCGGTGCTCGCCCGCGACCACGGGTGGCTGGCCGAGCACATGCTGATCCTGAAGCTCACCTCGCCCGACGGGGAGTCCCGCTACATCACCGGTGCCTTCCCCTCGGCCTGTGGCAAGACAAACCTGGCCATGCTGATCCCCACCCTGCCGGGCTGGAAGGTCGAGACCATCGGCGACGACATCTGCTGGATGAAGTTCGACGACGACGGCCACCTGCGGGCCATCAACCCCGAGGCCGGGTTCTTCGGTGTTGCCCCGGGCACCAACAGCCACACCAACCCCAACGCGATGCTGACGCTCGCCGCCAACTGCATCTTCACCAACACCGCGTTGACCGACGACGGCGACGTGTGGTGGGAGGGCATGAGCGATCCGCCCGGGCACCTCATGGACTGGACGGGCGAGGACTGGACCCCGGCCAAGGGCACGACCGCCGCCCACCCCAACGCCCGGTTCACCGCGCCGGCCGCCCAGGACCCGGCGATCGCCCCGGAGTGGGAGGACCCCCGCGGGGTGCCCATCTCGGCCATCCTCTTCGGTGGCCGCCGGGCGTCAGTCGTCCCCCTCGTGTTCCAGTCCTTCGACTGGGACCACGGGGTCTTCCTCGGCTCGATCATGGCCTCCGAGACGACCGCCGCGGCGGCCGGCGCCGTCGGCAATCTCCGGCGCGACCCCTTCGCCATGCTGCCCTTCTGCGGATACAACATGGCCGACTACTTCGGCCACTGGCTCGAGGTGGGGGCTTCGGGCGACCCCGAGAAGCTGCCGAAGCTCTTCTACGTCAACTGGTTCCGCAAGGATGCCGGCGGGCGTTGGCTGTGGCCCGGCTACGGCGAGAACTCGCGGGTGCTCGAGTGGATCTTCGACCGGGCAGCCGGACGGGGCGAGGCGATCGAGACCCCGATCGGCTGGGTCCCGGCTCCCGGTGCCATCGACATCGAGGGGATCGACGTCTCCAAGGAGGACATGGAGGAGCTCCTGCGGGTCGACGACGACGAGTGGCGGGCGGAGATCCCGCTGATCCGGGAGCACTTCGCCCAGTTCGGCGACCGGCTGCCCGAGTCTTTGGCCCGCATCGTCGACGACCTCGAGCGGCGCCTCGGCTGAGCGCCCAAGAAACCTTGGCTGATCGGGAACTGTTGGGGTGGCGCCGCGTTCTTCGGTGTTGTCGACCAACATCGGAGCAACGCCATGGCGAAGAGATGGAGATCCAGCTGCGCGAGGTGCTGGCCACGACCAGGCGAATGGCCGAGATCATCGCCCACCACAGCGGCCAGCCCCTCGACAAGGTCGAGCGCGACATCGACCGCGACTATTTCATGTCAGCCGACGAGGCGCTCGCCTATGGGATGGTGGACGAGGTCATGGCCCCCCGGCGTGGACTCAACGCGCTCGCCGAGTTGCCCGCGGCCGGCTGAGGTCGACCACACCGGGGCGTGAGGGACACCCGTGCACTAGGGTCAGCCGTTCACGACAAACGGGAGGTGACCCGTGAGCATCATCCTCGTCGCGCTCTGGAAAGCGCCCAACGACGCCGAGGGATTCGAGAAGCACTACTTCTCCACCCACATCCCGATCGCCAGCGAGCTTCCCGGCCTGCAGGGGGTGTCCACGGGCAAGGCGACCAGCGGCCCGTACTACCGCGTGGCCCAACTGCGCTTCGGACGGGCCGAGGACCTGGCCGAGGCGTTCGGCTCGGAGGCCGGCCAGAAGCTCATGGCCGACACCGCCCACATCCAGGAGACCTTCGGCACCACCGCCGACGTGCTCACCGTGGAGGACGACCCCGAGCCCTGAGGGCGCGGGCCGGGCCCGGGGTACCGGCAGGTCAGCGGTGCCGACCCGGTCGGCGAGGCACCGCCCGTTTGGGCAGCGTGCGCCGCGCGGCGAAGTAGCCGAGGCCGCCGACCACGCCCGTCGCCGCCGCCACCACGTCACCGGCGGCCAGGGGCAGCGTCACGAGGACCGGCACCAGGGCTCCGAGGACCCAGACCAGCTGGAGGCGGGTGGCGAACCGGGCGAAGACCCGGCCCTGTTCGGTTTCGGGGACCGAGCGCTGGGCGATCGCGTCGAACGAGGGCTGGCCCAGCGCACCGGCGATCCCGATCCCCAGAGCCAGCAGGCCCTGGGCCGGAAGGTCCCCGAGCGACGCCGTGACCAGCCCGGCCGCCCCGACCAGCCACAGGGCACCGAGCAGGATCTGGGGTTCGCCCCACCGTCGGCGCAACCGGGGCACGGACACCAGGCCGAGCAGCGAGCCGAGGCCGCTCGCCCCGAGGGCGAACCCGTACCAGAACAAGGAGGCGTCCAGCCGCCGCAGGCCGAAGGCGAGCATGAACACGAAGAACCCGGCCACGCCGCGCAGCAGCGAGTTGGCCGTGAGGCCGAGGAGGACCTCGGGCTCGGCGATGGGCTGCAGCCGGGCCAGGTCGGCGTCGAGCGGGTCGGCGGGACGGGTCCGTCGCCTTCGCCGGGCTAGCGGGGGTGGCGCGGGGCCGGCCCGGCGGACGGGGAGGCGGGAGGCCGCCAGCGCCGCCAGGATGAAGACGACCGTGTCGAAGATGAGGACCCCGGGCGCGTGGGCGAGCTTCAGGATCGGCACCCCCGGCACCGCGGCGACGAACCCGGCCAGGGTCCCGAGCAAGGTGAGCCGGGCGTTGAGGGCCGCGTAGCCGGGGCTCGCGACCCCCGGGGCCGGCGTCTCGGCGCCGGAGGGCGCTCCGGACTGGCCCGATGCCCGTGCCCGCTCCACGGCCATCATCTCGGGCACCAGGGCCCCTCTCGTGACCAGGTAGAGCTTGGAGAGGACAAGGACCAAGAACGCCTCGGGGAACAAGAGCAGGCTGTGGACATCGGCGGCCATGAACGGGCAGAGCACCGCCCGACCCATGGCCGAGGACACCGCCGTCGCCCGCCTGGCCCCCCGGCTCCGGTCGATGAGGGGGCCGAGCAGCGGGGACACCACGGCGAAGGGGGCCAGGGTGAGCAGCAGGTACAAGAGGACCTTGCTCTTCGCCTCGTGGGGGGAGATCGAGAAGAACAACGAGTCGGCCAACGAGATGGTGACCAAGGTGTCCCCGGCCAGCATGCAGACCTGCACCAGCGCCAGGCGCCCGAACGGCCGGCCCAGGTCGAACAGGTCGACCAGGGCCCCTCGGGCGAGCGCCCGGAACTGATCCACCCGGCTCCTTCCAGGCACCGGGGCCAACAGTAGGGGGCGGCCGGCGACGGGCGTGGCGGCGGCCCGGGAACCCGCTGCGGCCGGGAAGTAACGTGGCGCGGTCTCCGGCCGAGGAGGAGCCATGGCGGTTCACGCGTACGTGCTCGTGCAGACCGACGTCGGCAAGGCCGCCGACGTCACCCGGCTGGTGCGCGAGATCGACGGAGTGGTGTCGGCCGAGGACGTGACCGGCCCCTACGACGTGATTGCGCTCCTGGCTGCCGACTCGATCGACGAGGTCGGACGGCTGGTGGTGAGCCAGGTGCAGCGGATCGACGGGATCACGAGGACGGTCACCTGCCCGGTGGTCAACCTCTGAGCGACCCTCAGACGAGCGCCCCCTCGGCGCGGAGCTTGGCGAGCGTCGGGCCGTCGAGGCCCCAGGCGCCGAGAGCCGCGTCGGCCTCCTCACCGGTGAGGTAGGTCCCGGCCGACGGCGCCCCGGGGGTCCTCGTGAAGCGGGGTGCCGGGGCGGGCTGGTCCACCCCGCCGAGCGTGCTGAAGGTGCCCCTGGCCGCCACATGGGGGTGGGCCGGCGCCTCGGCCGGCGAGAGCACCGGGGTGGCGCACGCGTCCACCCCGTCGAACACCTCGGACCACTCGTCCCGGGTGCGGGACTTGAAGACGGCGGCGAAGCGCTCCTTGGTGGCCCGCCACTGGCTCCGGTCCATCTGCGCCGACAGGTCGGCCGGATCGAGGCCGAGGCCCCGGACCAGGGCGGCGTAGAACTGGGGCTCGATCGCCCCGACGGCGAAGTACCCGCCGTCTTTCGTCTCGTAGACCTCGTAGAAGGGGGCGCCGGAGTCGAGGATGTTCACCCCTCGCTCGTCCCGCCAGGCGCCGAGCGCCCGGTGGGAGTGGAGCATCGTGGTGAGCGAGGCGGCGCCGTCGAGCATGGCGACGTCGACCACCTGTCCCTCGCCTGACCGGCCTGCCTCCACCAGCGCCGACGCCACCCCAAAGGCGAGCAACATCCCCCCGCCCCCGAAGTCCCCGACCAGGTTGAGCGGCGGGACGGGGCGCTCGCCCTCCCGCCCGATCGGCCAGAGGGCCCCGGCGATGGCGATGTAGTTGATGTCGTGGCCGGCGACCCCGGACCACGGGCCATCCTGGCCCCAGCCGGTCATCCGGCCGTAGACCAGGCGGGGGTTGCGCGCCAGGCAGGGGTCGGGCCCGAGGCCCATGCGTTCGGCCACTCCGGGCCGGAACCCCTCGACCAGCGCGTCGGCCCGCGCCACCAGCTCGAGCACCAGGGCCACCCCGCCCTCGGACTTGAGGTCCACCCCGACCGAGGTCCGGCTGCGCAGCAGGAGGTCCGAACCGGCGGTCCCGAGCCCACCTGGTGCTTCGGGCCTCGTGATCCGGAGGACCTCGGCGCCGGCATCGGCCAACAGCATCGACCCGTAGGGGCCCGGGCCAATGCCCCCGAGTTCAATCACCCGTATCCCGCTCAGCGGTCCGCTCATGGCCCTGGATCGTGTCGGTCGGCAGCGGTCCGGTCAAACCGGGTGCTGTGCGAGGCTCGGGCGGTGAGCGTCGAGGCCGTCGGGCGCCGGGCTTTCGCCCCCGGACGGGTCAACCTGATCGGGGACCACACCGACTACAACGCCGGGCTGGCGCTGCCGATGGGGATCCAGCTCGGTGTCGAGGTCGAGTACCACCCCGACGACCGGGCGGTCCTCGTGGTCGAGACCGATCTCGACCCGTCCCCGGCCGCCATCCCCCTGAGCGGGCCCCCGGGCGCGCTCGCTTCCTGGGGCGCGCTCGCGGCCGCCGTCGTCGAGCAGGTCCGGCCGGCGCTCGGCGGCCGGGTGGTGGCCCGGTCGGACCTCCCGGTCGGCGCCGGCCTCTCCTCGAGCGCCGCCTTCTCGGTCGCCCTGGCGCTCGCCCTCGGCGCGACCCCGGACCCGTTGAGGTTGGCACGGCTGTGCCAACGGGCCGAGCTGGCCGTCGGGGTACCCGTCGGGCTGATGGACCCCCTCGTCGTCATGGCGGCGCGCTCGGGGCGGGCGCTCCTCGTGGACTTCGACACCCTTCGGAGCGACCAGGTGCCGGTGCCCGAGGACGCCGTCGTCACCGTCGTCGACTCGGGGACCGCCCGTCGGCTCGACACCACCGCGTACGCCACGAGGCGGGCCGAGTGCGAGGCGGCGGCGGCGGTCATGGGCCGGCCGCTCGGACGCGCCTCGCCGGAAGACGCCGATCGGGTGGCCGATCCTGTGCTCCGGCGCCGGGCCCGCCACGTCACCACCGAGACCGCCCGGGTGCGGGCCTTCGCCCGGGCGCTCGAGCGCCGGGACCTCGTCGAGGCCGGACGACTCATGACCGAGAGCCACCGCTCCCTGGCTGAGGACTTCGAGGTCTCCACCGCGGCGCTCGACGAGCTGGTCGAGCGCCTGTGCTCGACCCCGGGGGTCTTCGGCGCCCGGCTGACCGGGGCCGGGTTCGGCGGCTGCGTCGTGGCGCTCTCGGCCGCCCCGTTCGACCCCGGCGCCCAGCGCGCCTGGGAGGTCCGGGCGAGCGCCGGGGCCCGGGTCGAGCCGCGCTGAACGACGACGGTCCACCCGGCGGGTCGCGCCTAGGTCGGCTCGGCTTCGCTCGCGGCCATACGCCTCGAGGTGGCGACCAGGCGCTCGAGGACCGCGGTCGCCCAACCCGAGTCGATCGACTCTCTCGCCAGCTCCAGACCGTCGGCGAGGTCGGGGGCCCGACCCGCCACCACCAGCGCGGCGGCGGCGTTGAGGACCCCGATGTCCCTGTGGGCCCCGCTCTTGCCGTCGAGCACCGCCCGGATCGCTCCGGCGTTGAAGGCCGCGTCCCCTCCGGTGAGCTCGCTCATGGCCGCCCGCGGCAACCCGAGCTCGGTCGCGTCCAGGCGCCAGGTGGAGAGCTCGTAGGCGGTCCCGTCCCCCCTGACTTCGATCACCGTCGAGGGCGCGGTGACGCTCAGCTCGTCCAGCCCGTCGTCCGCGAACAGCACCATGGCCCGGAGGCTGCCTTGCTCCCCTAGGACCCCGGCCATCTTCTCGGCCATGGTGGGGTCGCTCACCCCGACGAGCTGGTGACGGACCCGGGCCGGATTGGAGAGTGGTCCGAGGAAGTTGAACACCGTGGGCACCCCGAGCTGACGGCGCACCGGGCCCGCGTGGCGGAAGCCGGGGTGGAAGCGCGGCGCGAAGCAGAAGCCCATCCCGGCCTCGGCCACGCACGCCGCCACGCCGGCCGGGCCCAAGTCGGGGACGACGCCCAGGGCCTCGAGGACGTCCGCGGTGCCGACCGAGGACGAGGCGGCCCGGTTCCCGTGCTTGCACACCCGCGCTCCGGCCCCCGCGGCGATCAGCGCCGCCAGCGTGGAGACGTTGATGCTGCCCAGCCGGTCCCCCCCGGTCCCCACCACGTCGAGCAGCTCACCATCGATCGTCACCGGCTGGGCATGGGCCAGCATCGCCCGCACGAACCCGTACATCTCGGCGACGGTCTCGCCCTTCATCCGGAGCGCCACCGCGAACGCGGCGACCTGGGCCTCGGTCGCCTCCCCCTCGAGCACCCGGTCCAGGACGGCCTCGGCCTCCTCGGCGTCGAGCGACCGGCCCGCGACCAGTCGCCCGAGTACCCCCGACCACCCCCCGAGTGCGGCGAAGCTCGTCGTCACTCAGTCCCACCACAGGTCGCCGTCGAGCACCCCCCGGGAGATGAGTCCGAGCTGGACCTGTGAGGTCCCTTCCACGATCGTCAGCTGCTTGGCATCCCGGTACCACTGCTCGGCCGGGTGGTCCTCCATGTAGCCGGCGGCGCCGAGCAGCTGGACGGCGAGCCCGGAGGCCCGCACGGCCAACTCGGTGGCGTGGTACTTGGCCATGGACAGGAACGGCACGTACTCCTTGGTGAACTTGCCGGCGTCGGCCATGACGGCGGCGCGGTAGGTGAGCAGCCGGGCCGCCTCGATGTCCACCGCGCACTTGGCGATCTCCCACTGGATCCCCTGGAAATCGGCGATGGTCCTGCCGAACGCCTTGCGCTGCTTCACGTAGTCGGTGGCGTACATGAGCGCCCCCTCGGCCAGACCGATGCCGCGCGCCGCGACGATCGGGCGCATCGAGTTGAGTCCGAGCATGGCGAGCCGGAACCCCCCGACCTCGCCGATGACGTTCTCCGGCGGCACCCGGACGTCGTCGAGGTGCAGCTCGCCGGTGTCGACGCCCCGGACCCCCATCTTGTGGTCCCGCCGGCCGACCGAGACCCCCGCCCAGGCACGCTCGACGATGAAGGCGGTCACCGAGTCGTGCGCCCGGCTGGACGGCTCGGCGGTCTTGGCGAAAACCGTGTACCAGTCGGCCTCGGCTACCCCGGACATCCAGCACTTCTGGCCTGAGAGAATCCAGCCGCCGTCGCGTTCGGAGTCGGGTAGGGCCCGGGTCCGCATACCCATGACGTCGCTGCCGGCCTGGGGTTCGGAGAGACCGAAGGCGGCACGCTGCGAGCCCTGCGCGATGCCCGGCAGGTACCGCCGCTTCTGCTCGTCGCTCCCGGCGATGAGCACCGGGCCGGTCGGCAACCGGGTGAGCAGGAGCATGAGAGCGGCCGCGTTCGAATACTTGGCCACCTCCTCGATGGCGACGCTGAGGCCCAGGATGCCCGCGCCCGAGCCCCCGAGGGACTCCGGCAGGCACAGGCCGAGCAGCCCGGCGTCCCGGAACGCGTCGAACAGGTCGTCGGGGTAGGCGCCGGTCTTGTCGATCTCCCGTGCCCGCGGCTTGACCTTCTCACGGGCGAGTCGGCGCACGCTGTCGCGCAGCGCCTCGAGTTCAGGGGTCAGCTCGAAATCCACGGGCGAACGTTACTGCCGCTCGTCGCCGGTCCTCCGGGGGAGGCTCAGGCCGACTTGCGGCGCTGACGGATGATCCGGCGGCGCTCCCTCTCCGTCGTGCCCCCCCAGATGCCCTCGCGCTCGCGAGAGGTCAGGGCATGCTCCAGGCATGCCTGGCGGACCGGGCACTCGGCGCAGATCGCCTTGGCCTCGGTCGCGTCGACCTCGTCGTCGGTTGCCGGGAAGAAGATCTCGGCGTCGAGACCCCGGCAGGCGGCACGCTTGCGCCACGTGGTGGCACTCATCGGAAAGTTCCTTGTCACAGGTGGTTCAGGGTTGGCTTCGCCGATCGGCCCGCCACCCGAGGGGGGAGTCGGGGAAATCAGCCGAATGGCAATTATGGCCCACCCCACCAGGTGATGTAAAGATCAGCGCCGCCCTGGTTCTGGGGAAACCCCAGGTGGCGCAGCCTCCTCGACGGAGCCGAGCGGCTCGAGGGCCGCCGGGGCGGTCAGGTCCTGGAACAGCTCGGCCGCCGTGAGCCCGGAGAGCTCGGTCCGGGCCCGGTATTCGGGATGGGTGGCCACCAGGGCGTTGGTCCCCCCCGAGAACCGTTCGACCTGCGCCGGGGTGAAGGCGAACCGTACGTAGTGGACCGCCGGGGTCACCTCCTCCCTGGTCAGGGCCTCGGCGTGGCGGTGCTCGGGTTGGCTGGCGACGACCGTGGCGTCGGAGAGCTCGATCCCGACCGCCCGCTCGATCCCGACCAGTCGGGGCAGCCAGTGGCGCAGCTCGGCCTCGCTCGTGAGTTCGATGAACAAGGTGGCCGAGAGCTCGCCGGCACCTGGGAGGAGCTGATTGTAGACGTCGAGCTCCTCCAGGATCCCTTGGTCGGTGACGATCCGTTCGGCCCGGGCCATCTCTTGGACCTGGAACCGGACCGTCTCCCGGTTCTCGAACACGAGCGAGACCATTGGGCCGAGGGGGACCCGGCGGCGGCGCTTCAGCTCGATGATCCGGGCCCGGCAGGCGTCCCGGACCCGTTCATAGGTCCCAAGGTCCGCGATGTCACCGAGCTCGAGCGGGCGCACCGGCGGTGCACTCGGCCCGGTCACGAGAGCGACTCGAGCCCCTTGGTGAAGCGGCCGGCATGGGACTTCTCGGCCCGGGCCAGGGTCTCGAGCCACTCGGCGACCTCTTCGAAGCCCTCGTCGCGGGCGGTCTTGGCGAAGCCCGGGTACATCTCGGTGTACTCGTAGGTCTCGCCTTCGATGGCGGACTTGAGGTTGTCCGAGGTCGGGCCGACCGGGCTCCCGGTGACCGGGTCACCGACCTCGCGCAGGAAGTCGAAGTGCCCGAAGGCGTGCCCGGTCTCGCCCTCGGCGACCGAGCGGAACAGCGCAGCGACGTCCGGGTACCCCTCGACGTCGGCCTTCTGCGCGAAGTACAGGTAGCGGCGGTTGGCCTGGCTCTCCCCGGCGAACGCCGTCTTCAGGTTCTCTTCGGTCTTGGATCCCTTCAGTTGGGGCATGTCCCTCTCCTCATGGTTGCTCTTGGTTGGTGATCGTGATCAGTCGGTCCGGGCCGACCTCAGGCGTGACGCCCAGGTTCCGTCGCGGCCTCCTCCATCTTGCAGTCCCCGCACAGACCCCGGAACACCACCTCGACGCTCGAGACGTCGAAGTCCCGGCCAGCGCCGGCGGGCACCTCGAGCCCGGCGAAGGCCGCGTCCAGGTCGCGCACCTTCGCGCACCGCCGGCAGACCAGGTGGTGGTGCTGGACCTCCACGTTGGGGTCGAACCGCACCGCCCCGGTTCCCAGGTCGAGCGGGAGCAGCTCGCCCAGCTCGGCCAGCTCGTAGAGCGTCTGGTACACGGTCTTGAGCGAGATGGTCTCCATCTCGGCCCG
>DAHUZS010000094.1 GCA_027315045.1 Acidimicrobiaceae bacterium | reverse complement strand
CCGGCCGCCCCAGCTCCGGCCCCGGCTGCCCCGGCCCCGCCGGTCCCGGCCCCGGCTGCCCCGGCCTCGGCTGCTCGCACCGCCCCCCCGGCCGCTCCGCCCCCGGCCCCCGACCCCGGGGTCCGGCCCGAGCAGCGGCCGCGCCCGTCGCGCCCACCGTTGTCGCCTTCGGGTCGACCGATCCCGCCGCCGCCGGTGCGCCCCCCGCTCGGGCCTTCGGGTCGACCCATCCCACCGCCACCGGGTATGGGCGGCCGCCGTCCTTCCCCGTCGTCGCCCCAGCGACCGGGCTCCGGCTACGGCCCGCGCACCGGGGGGCGTCCCCCCGCAAGCGGGACCGCCGGACGCTCCGGCCCCGGGGTGACCGGGCGCCCGGGTGGGGGCTTCGCCCGTCGTTCCGGGCCGGGCGGACCGGTCGGCTCCAGCCCCCCCGGCCGGGGCGGTGGCGGCTTCGGTCGCGGTGGCCGGCCTCCTCAGCGCCGGGCCCGCAGGCGTCGGCGCAACCTGGAGGAGCTCGAGCCGACCCAGCTGACGGCCTACGTGCCGTCGAATGCGCCGGTGCCCGATGGGGAGATCATCGTCGAGCGGGGTTCCACGGCGCGCGACCTCGGCCCCAAGCTCAACCGCTCGGCCGGCGACGTGATCCGTTTCCTCCTGCTCCAGGGCGAGATGGTCACGGCAACCCAGTCACTCAGCGACGACATGATCGAGCTGTTCGCGGCCGAGCTCGGTGCCGACGTCCGCCTGGTCGACCCGGGCGAGGAGGCGGAGGCCGAGCTCCTGGCCCGGTACTTCGAGGAGGACGAGGAAGAGGAAGAGGAAGACCTCAGGCCCCGTCCGCCGGTGATCACCGTCATGGGCCACGTGGACCACGGCAAAACGCTGCTCTTGGACCGGATCTGCCAGACCGACGTGGTGGCCGGGGAGGCCGGAGGGATCACCCAGCACATCGGGGCCTACCAGGTGAACTGGAACGGCCACCTCCTCACCTTTATCGACACCCCCGGCCACGAGGCCTTCACCGCCATGCGAGCCCGGGGGGCCCAGGTGACCGACATGGTGGTCCTGGTGGTGGCGGCCGACGACGGCGTCATGCCCCAGACCATCGAGGCCATCGACCACGCCCGGGCGGCCGAGGTCCCGATCGTCGTCGCGGTGAACAAGATCGACCGTGCCGACGCCGACCCGGGACGGGTGCTCCAACAGGTCGCCGACCGGGGCCTCGTCCCGGAGGCCTGGGGCGGTGACACCATCACCGTCGAGGTCTCGGCCCTCCAGGGAACCGGGATCGACGATTTGCTCGAGCACCTCATCTTGTTGGCCGAGGTCGAGGAGTACCGGGCGACCCCCGAGGGCCGGGCACGGGGCACGGTCCTCGAGGCCAACCTCGAGACCGGTCGCGGACCGGTGGCCACGGTGATCGTCCAGCGCGGCACGCTCCGGGTGGGGGATGCGGTGGTGGCGGGGTCAGCCTGGGGGAAGGTGAAGGCCCTCATCGACGACCGTGGCGACCAGGTCAAAGAGGCGTTGCCATCCATGCCGGTCCTGCTGCTCGGCCTCTCCGAACCTCCCCAAGCCGGCGACGAGCTCCGGGCTGCCGGCGATCTGACCACGGCCCGGACCCTGGGCGAGGCCCGAGCCCAGCGGTTCCGGCTCTCCGGGCACCTCCCAGCGCCCTCGGCCACCGGGGCCCGCCTGGAGGATTTGTTCGAGCAGATCCAAAGGGGCGAGACGGCCACGCTGAACATCGTGCTCAAGGCGGACGTCCAGGGCTCGCTCGAGGCGGTGACCGAGAGCCTGCGCAAGCTCGAGCGCGACGACGTGAAGCTGAGCTTCGTGCGCCGCGGGGTCGGGGGGATCAGCGAGAACGACATCACGTTGGCCAGGGCGTCGACCGCCACCATCATCGGCTTTAACGTCCGCCCCGACCGGCGGGCCCGCGAGCTCGCCGAGGTCTCCGACGTCGAGATCCGTACCTACGAGGTCATCTACAAGCTCTTGGAGGACATCGAGGCGGCCATGCTCGGCATGCTCGCGCCGACCTACGAGGAGGTGGTGACCGGGGACGCCGAGGTGCGTCAGGTCTTCCGCATCCCCCGGGTCGGCTCGGTCGCCGGTTGCTACGTGCAGAACGGCGCCATCCGACGCGGGGCCAAGGTCCGGTTCCTGCGCGAGGGGGTCATCATCTGGCGGGGCACGATCACCTCCCTCAAGCGCCACAAGGACGACGTGCGGGAGGTCCAGGCCGGGTTCGAGTGCGGCATCGGCCTCTCGGACTTCCAGGACCTGAAGGAGGGCGACATCATCGAGACCTTCGAGGAGCGGGAGATCCCGAGGGCCTGAGGGCCCGGGGAGGTGGCGGTGCCCGAGCGCCATGGGTCGTTTCCAGCGCGTGGCGGCGCGCCCTTCGCCCGTGCCCTGCGCGTCAACCAGGTCCTCCGCCAGGTCCTGGCCGAGGAGATCGAGCGCTTGGCCGACGCCGACGAGCGTCTGCGGCTGCTCACCATCACCTCGATTGAGACCGCGGCCGACCTGCGAAGCGCGACGGTCTACCTCGACAGCCTGAACGAGGAGGCGGCCGAGGCCTTAGAGGAACGCCGGTTGCAGCTTCAGAGCAGCGTGGCCCGCCAGGTGCGGATGAAGCGGACCCCCCGGCTGAGCTTCGTGGCCGACCCGGCCGTCTCCGCCGGCGAGGCGGTGGAGACGGTGCTCCGACGGTTGAAGCCGCCCTCGGGCCGAGAAGAGCGGTGATCGGCTTCCTCGTCGTGGACAAGGAGGCCGGCTGGACTTCCCACGACGTGGTGGCCCGGTGCCGTCGGATCCTCGGGGAGCGCCGGGTCGGGCACGCCGGGACCCTTGACCCGGGGGCGACGGGCGTGCTGGTGCTCGGGGTGGGACCGGCCACCAGGCTGCTGCGCTACGTGAGCGGGGCCGACAAGGAGTACCGGGCCGAGGTGGTGCTCGGCACCACGACATCAACCGGCGACGACGACGGCAAGGTGCTCGAGACCTTCGAGATGGCCGGGGTCACCCTGGCCGAGGTGGCCGGGGTGGCGGCGGTCCTAACCGGGGAGATCGACCAGCGGGTGCCGATGGTCTCGGCGGTCAAGGTCGGTGGCCAGCGCCTGCACCGACTGGCCCGCCAGGGCGTGGAGGTGCCGAGGCCGGTGCGGCGGGTCCGGATCGACCGGTTCGAGGTGGCCGAGGGCTCCGAACCGGGGACCTTCGCCATCGAGGTCACCTGCTCGGCCGGGACCTACGTGCGGGCCCTGGCCACCGACCTCGGGGCGGCGCTCGGGGGTGGTGCCCACCTGCGCCGGCTGCGCCGGGTCCGGGCCGGTCGGTTCACCGAGCCCGAGGCCCGACGGCTGGCCGAGATCGAGGAGGCCGTCGATACCGGGGCCGAGGTGCTCCGGGCGCCGCTCGAAGCCCTCGAGCTGCCTCGGGTGGCCGTGCCCGGCGATGCCTGCCGGGAGGTCCGCCACGGCCGGCCGCTCGAGGGTCCGGGATCGGGGGCCCCACAGACCGGCCCGTTCGCGGTGCTCGACCCCGACGGCCGGCTGCTCGCGATCTACGAGGCCGCGCCAGACCGGCGGTTCAGCCGCGCCGCCGTCGTCCTCGCTCCGGGGTAGGGGGCCGGCGCCGGCCCCGATCCGGGTGCCGCGGGGGTCGGCTCCCCCGGAGGCCCCGGAGGGAGCGTCTATCGTGCCAGCGATGGAGGTGGTGGGCCCCGAGAGCTGCGTGCCCCGGCCCGACGGTGCCGCCGTCACGGTCGGTGCCTACGACGGCGTCCACCTCGGCCACCGCCACGTGCTCGGCCAGTTGCGGGCCATCGCGACGGCCCGGGACCTCGAGACGGTGGTGGTCACCTTCGACCCCCACCCGGCCTCGGTGGTCCGCCCGGAGTCGGCGCCCACGACGATCACCGACCTCGACCAGAAGCTGGAACTGCTCGCCGACTGCGGGGTCGACCGGACCCTCGTCATCCCCTTCGACCGGGCCCGCTCCGAGGAGTCGGCGGAGGACTTCGTCGAGACCGTGCTGGTCGGTGCCCTGGCGGCGCGGCTCGTGGTGGTGGGCAGCGACTTCCACTTCGGCCACGACCGGAAGGGTGACGTCGAGTTGCTGCGGCGGATGGGCTCGGAGGCCGGGTTCGACCCGGTGTCGGTGGGACTGGTCGGCTCGAGCGCGGGCCTGGCCATCTCCTCGACCCGGATCCGGCGGTTGATCGCCGAAGGGGAAGTGGCCGGCGCGGCCGCGCTGCTCGGCCGGGCCCACCAGGTCCGCGGGACGGTGAAGCACGGTGCCGGGCGAGGGGCCCGGCTGCTCGGCTTCCCGACTGCCAACGTCGGGGTCGGACGGCAGATCGCCGTGCCGGCCCCGGGCGTCTATGCCGGCCGGTTCTCGTGGCGGGGCTCGACCGACCACCCGGCGGCGATCTCGGTGGGCCAGCCCCCGACCTTTGAGGCCACCGGTGACGGGTCCCCGCTGGTCGAGGCGTTTCTCTTGGACTTCGAGGGCAACCTCTACGGCGAGCCGGCCCGGGTCAGTTTCGAGGCCTGGATCCGCCCCCAGCGGGCCTTCGACGATCTCGACGCCCTGGTGGTCCAGATGCGCGAGGACGTGGCCGAGGCAGAGCGCGTGCTGTCCTGACCGGCGCTCGGGTCAGCCGACCCGCGTCGAGCGGCGCGGCCCCCGATGCTCGACCCGTCTGGGCCGGGGCCCTCGTCCCGGTCCCGGCCCGCTCCGGGGTCCCCGCGGCTCCTCGACCCTGGTCGTCACCTGCTAACCTGGCCAGCTTGGAGCGGGCCGATGAGCTCGCACCGCTGTGCCCCACGGCACGCCGCCGGCACCCGGCCCCGGCCCAGACGGGTCGAGCATCGGGGGCCG
>DAHUZS010000092.1 GCA_027315045.1 Acidimicrobiaceae bacterium | reverse complement strand
CCGGCCGCCGGACCCCGCGACCCGACCCTCCCGCCGGCCGCCCCCGCTCCCGCCCTGCCCGCTCTAGAGCTTCCGGACCGAACGACGAGCTGACAGATGGACCCGGTGGATGATGGTCATGCTCCCTTGGTTCTCCGGTCGTTGTCGAGGACCCCCTGGGGGATCGGGTCCCCATGCCGTCGCCGTGGTTCTAGCGGCGGCGGTCGTCGATGTGCCAGGGGTCGGCTTCGGGCTGGAGCTGGCCGATGGAGCTGAAGCGACGGCGGGTGAAGGCGGGGCGCCAGCGCTCCTGGAGCATCGTGCCCTGGAAGCGTTCGCACGCCGCGTGGTGATTGGGCGAGCGGGCCGGGATGCGCTCGGGACGCCGGCCCTTGGCGATGCAGAAGCGGTCCCGGAGACGAGCTCGTCCCGGCCCCTCGTGGCCAGCGCCGCTGCTGGGTCACGGTGAGGGCGTTTTTGGCTTCTTCCCCGAAACCACAGCGTCCATCGCCGGACCCCATCTGGATGTGCAACCTCGCCATGCGGTCAGGAAGCTCTACTAGAGGTCCGTCCGGGGCGGCGCGCTCAGCGCAGGGCGAGCTGACCGGGGCGCAGCGGCGCCGGCAGCGCGCTGTCCCCCATGAGCCAGCGGTCGACGGCCGCCGCTGCCGAGCGGCCCTCGGCGATGGCCCAGACGACGAGGGACTGGCCCCGGGTCATGTCGCCGCAGACGAACACGCCGTCGTGGTTGGTCGACCACGACCCGTCGGCGGCCACCGTGCCGGCCGGCCCGATCTCGATCCCGAGCTCGCCGACCACCCCGTGGCGCTCGGCACCGCTGAACCCGAGAGCCAGCAGGACCAGCTGGCAGGGCAGCTCGAACTCGCTGGCTGGCACGGGCTCGAAGCGAAGCCGGCCCCCCTCGGTCACGACGCTGACCTCACTGGCCCGCAGGGCGGCGACCGATCCGGCACCGTCGTCGACGAGCTCGGTGGTCGAGACGGCGAACAGGCGCCCGCCTCCCTCCTCGTGGGCGGCCGAGCTGCGCAGGATGACCGGCCAGGTCGGCCAGGGGTTCTCGGCCGGTCGGGTGCCCGGGGGCTCGGGCAGGATCTCGAGCTGGACGACCGAGACCGCCCGCTGGCGGTGGGCGGTGCCCAGGCAGTCGGCCCCGGTGTCGCCGCCCCCGATAATGATGACGTGCTTGCCCCGAGCGTCGACGGGCGTCACGCCGAGCCTCCCCTCGCGCACCAGGTTGGCCGGCTTCAGGTACTCCATGGCGAAGTGGACGCCTCCGAGCCCTCGGCCGGGGACCGTGAGGTCCCGGGGCACGGTCGACCCACCGGCCAGCACCATGGCGTCGAACTCCTCGCGCAGGGCGGCCGCCGACACCACCTCGACGTCGGGGGCCGACGCCGTGCCGAGCCCGCGGGCGAGGCCTGGCTCGAGCGAGGCCCCGGGAGGTTGGGCCGGCGGCAGGCCGACCAGCGTCGAGCACCGGAACCGGATCCCCTCCGCCACCAGCTGGGCCAGCCGGCGGTCGAGGACCCGCTTCTCCATCTTGAACTCCGGGATGCCGTAGCGGAGCAGGCCCCCGGGCTGCTCGGCCCGCTCGAAGACCACCACCTCGTGACCGGCCCGCCCGAGCTGCTGGGCGCAGGCCAGCCCGGAGGGTCCCGAGCCGATCACCGCCACCCGCTTCCCGGTGCGCTCCCGGGGCAGCTGGCGGGTGACCCAGCCCTCCCCCCAGGCCCGCTCGGCGATCTCGTACTCGATCCGCTCGATGGTGACCGGCTCGGCGTTGATCCCGAGCACGCAGGCCGCCTCACAGGGGGCGGGACATAGCCGTCCGGTGAACTCGGGACAGTTGGTGGTCGCGTGCAGCCGCTCGATGGCCGTCGACCAGTCGTCCCGGAAGACCAGGTCGTTCCACTCCGGGATCAGGTTCCCGAGCGGGCAGCCCTCGTGGCAGAACGGGATGCCGCAGTCCATGCAGCGGGCCCCCTGGTGCTGGGCCGACTCCTCGTCGAAGGGCTCGTAGACCTCGTGCCAGTCCCGCAAGCGCACCGGCACCGGCCGGCGGCGGGGCAGCTCCCGGCCGTACTCCATGAACCCGGTGGGCTTACCCATGGGCCGCCGCCATGACCGCCTCGTCCACCGAGGTGCCCTCGGCCTCGGCCCGGGCGGTGGCCTCGAGCACCCGCCGGTAGTCGCGGGGCATCACCTTCACCGTGTCGGCGACGGCCGCACCCCAGTCCTCGAGCAACCGGTTGGCCACCGCCGAGCCGGTCTCCTCGGCGTGACGGATGACCACCGAGCAATACCACTCGACGTCGTCGGCCCCCAACGGCTCGACGTCGACCAGCTCGAGGTTGACCCGGTCGGCGAACCGGCGGTCCGGGTCGTAGACGAAGGCCACCCCGCCCGACATCCCGGCAGCGAAGTTCCGGCCGGTGGGCCCGAGGACGACCACCCGGCCGCCGGTCATGTACTCACAGCCGTGGTCCCCCACCCCCTCGACGACGGCGGTGGCCCCGGAGTTGCGCACGCAGAAGCGCTCCCCGACCTGGCCCCGGACGAACGCCTCGCCGCTGGTCGCGCCGTAGAGCATGACGTTGCCCCCGATGATCTGCTCCTCGGCCACGAAGGGCGAGTCGGCCGGCGGGAGCAGGACCAGGCGCCCACCCGAGAGCCCCTTCCCGAAGTAGTCGTTGGCGTCGCCGTGGAGCCGCATGGTGACCCCCCGGGGCACGAAGGCCCCGAAGCTCTGCCCGGCGGAGCCAAAGAAGGAGAGGTTGATGGTGCCGTCGGGCAGCCCGTGGCCGCCGTGGCGACGGGTGATCTCGTAGCCGAGCAGGGTCCCGACCGTGCGGTCGATGTTGGTGATGGGGATCGACGCCTCGACCCGCGTGCCCTCTTCGATCGCCGGCCGGCACAGCTCGATGAACCGGTGGTCGAGGGCCGCCTCCAGGCGGTGGTCCTGGTCCCGGGTCTTGCGCCTGGCGATGTCGTAGGGGGAGTCGACCGGGGCCAGCACCGGCGCCAGGTCGAGGCCCCGCGCCTTCCAATGGTCGACCGCCGTGGCCACCTCGAGCAGGTCGGTTCGGCCCACTGCCTCGTCGATGGAGCGCAGCCCGAGGGACGCCAGGTGCTGGCGGACCTCCTCGGCGATGTACTCGAAGAAGGTCACGACGAACTCGGGGGATCCGCTGAACCGCTTGCGCAGCTCTGGATTCTGGGTGGCGATGCCGACCGGGCAGGTGTCGAGGTGACAGACCCGCATCATGATGCAGCCCGACACCACCAACGGGGCGGTGGCGAAGCCGTACTCTTCGGCCCCGAGCAGGGCGGCCACCACCACGTCGCGCCCCGTCTTCAGCTGCCCGTCAACCTGGACCACGATCCGGTCCCGCAGCCCGTTCATGAGCAGGGTCTGCTGGGTCTCGGCCAGCCCGAGCTCCCAGGGGATCCCGGCGTGCTTGAGCGAGGTCATGGGCGCCGCCCCGGTCCCGCCGTCGTGGCCGGAAATGTGCACCACGTCGGAATGGGCCTTGGCCACGCCGGCGGCCACCGTGCCCACCCCGACCTCGGCCACCAGTTTCACGTGCACCCGGGCGGTGGGGTTGGCCGACTTCAGGTCGTGGATGAGTTGGGCGATGTCCTCGATCGAGTAGATGTCGTGGTGGGGAGGCGGGGAGATGAGGCCCACCCCCGGGGTCACGAA
>DAHUZS010000088.1 GCA_027315045.1 Acidimicrobiaceae bacterium | reverse complement strand
GTCGGGCCGTCGTCGGCCAGCGTGACGTCGTAGCCCTCGAGCCGGAGCGCCCGCTGCAGCGCCCCGCTCACCGCTGGATCGTCGTCGACGACGAGCACCCGCATCGGGGGCGGAGCCTACCGGGACGGCCGCCCGCGGCCGGGGCAGAGGTTGGTGGCGGGGGCGGGGGTAGCCTTGAGGCGTCGCCGGCCGGCCGCCGCCGTCCCCCTCCGAGACAGTTCAACTCGCTGGCCATGGCCGCGTGATCGGGGCCGTCTGATGGCCCGCTGTCCCCTGGCCGCCTGGCGGGGGCCCGTGCCCAACCAGGGGGGCCCGATGGGGACCGTCGACCTCGGGGTGGCCCACGTCATGCAGGGCACCCTCGCCGGGACCGACGCCTGGTTCCACGATCCCGCCGCCCAGGTGTCCAGCCACTTCGGCATCGGGAGAGACGGCCGGATCGTCCAGTGGGTCGACACCGGCACGACCGCTTGGGCCGAGGCGGCCTACAACCCCCATGCCATCTCGGTCGAGCACGAGGGCCTCACCGGTGACGAGCTCACGGCACCCCAGTTCGCCTCGCTCTGCAATCTGGCCGCCTGGATCCACGTGGTCCACGGCGTCCCCCTGGCGCTCGGCGGCCCCTCCGTGCCCGGATGGTGCGGCCACGGACAGCTCGGCATGGCCGGCGGCGACCATCCTGACTGTCCCGGCGCCCCCATCCTGGGCCAGCTCCCGTGGGCCCTCCTCGGCGCCCGCCGCCAGCTCCCGGCCAACCCTCGACCTCAAGGAGAGCCCGACATGTTCGCTCACGACCCCGTCACCGGCGGCTACTGGGCCACCGACGAGAACGGCGACCTCTATGCCGCCGGCGGCGCCCCTTATGTGGCCGGTCTCAACGTGCACCCTGTCTGGCAGGCCGGGGCGGCCGAGTCGGGGGGCGCCGATCCCTGCGTGGGGATCTGCTACTGGTCCCAGGGGACCGTCGACGGGATCATCTTCTTCACGAGGCCGGCCTCCGGGGTGGGCGGCTGGCCCGGCACCCCCTACAACGTCTACCGCTTCACCCGGGCCGGCGTGCCGGCCTGATCACCGGGCGCAGCGGCGGGCGATGATCTGGGTCACCCGGGTCTCCGAGACGTGCGCCCAGCGGGCCACCCGGCGTCGGGACCATCCCACGTCGATCGCCTGGACGATGGCCAGGTCCCGCGCCTCGAGCTCGTCCTCCCGGGCCGCCGTCAGGCCCTCGATCGTCTCGGCGAAGTGAGCGAAGCGGCGCTCCCACCGCTGCTCGCTGGCCTCGGCGTCCTCCATGGTCGTCGCCACGGTGCCCCACCTTTCCTCGACGCGGCAGTTCCCTAACGCGGCCCCGGTCCCGCATTGTTGCATCGTGGCCGACGTCCCGGGAGTGCCCGTCCATGCCGAGTGCCACTGCGGCCAGATTCTCGACACCACGGCCCCGAAGGGCCGCACCACCTGGCGGGGGCCGTGCCCGAAGTGCGGCCGGCGCCTGGTCGCCCGACGGGTGAAGGGGCCCCCGCCGGGACCCGAGGCGCCGCCGCCGCCGTCCGAGGGCCCCCGCGGGGGGCGCACCGTCCGAAAGGTGAAGGGCTATGCCGGAGGAGACCGACCCGACCCTCGACCAGGAGGGCCTTCCGGGGTGGAGGACCCCTCCGGAGGGACGCGACCCCCTCCCGCCGGGCACCCTCCTCCACGACCTCGAGGGACCGAGCATCCCGACGAGCCCGGACCGGCCGACGACTTCGACCCCCCGCCGGCCCCCCGGGAGCGCCGGGGGGGAGCCGTCCCCACCGCGGCCACCGACCTCATCCCGGACATCTACTGATGCGGAGCTCGCCGGCGCCCTGGCCGGGATCTTCGCCAGCCTGGTCATGGTGGCCGGGATGGGGGTCAACCGGCTGGCCCGCCGGCGCGACGACCTGTGGCTGGCCACGTCCCAGGAGCAACAGGCCCTCGGGTCGTCGCTCGCCAACATCGCCTCGAGGCGCATGCCCGAGGAAGTCACCGATGGGGACGGCGGCGACCTCATCACGGTGGCCGGCGTGGCCGCCGGCTACGCCGTCCGCAACGCCATGGGGGTGACCGCCTCCCAGTTCGAGGCCCTCCAGCGCGGCGAGGCCCCCCAGACCGCGCCGGCCCCCCCGAAGGAGCCCGAAGAGCCCCCGACCGCCCCTCCCCACCGGGCCGACCCACCGGCGACCCAAGCGCCGTCGGCCTCCCCGCAGACCGCCCCTCCGACCCCTCCTCCCCCGGACGTCATCTCGCCCGACATCTGATGGGCTCCGACCTCAATCCCCACAAGGCGACCCAGATCACCATCGTCGGCAAGAAGGGCTCGGGCAAGACCGAGCTCGGGTGGCTGCTCTTCGAGTCCTACCCCTACGACCGGGTCCTGGTCGACCCGAACGGCGACATCAAGGTCACCGAGGACACCGAGGACCTGGAGCCCGGCGAGGGGGGCCGCTGGCCCGCCGCCGACCCGACCGACCGCAAGCGCCGCCGCACCTTCCGCTACGTCCCCGACTTCGGCGACCCCGACCACCTGGAGGACCTCGACCGGGTGGTGGGCATGGCCTACAGCCATCCCCGGACCCTCCTCATGGTCGACGAGGCCCACGAGGCCGCCCCGGCCGGCCGCACCCCCTCCCACATGCGCCGGGCCCTCCGCCAGGGGCGCCACCGGCAGCTCTCCACCATCTACGTCACCCCGCGCCCCCTCACCGTCGACTCGCTCATGCTCTCCAACTCCGACTGGGTCTACGTCTTCCGCCTCCCCAACCCCAACGACCGGCGCCGGGTGGCCGAGACCATCGGCTGGGACCCCCGGGACTTCGACGAGGCCGTCCACGCCCTCGGCCCCTACGAGTACCTCCGCCACGGGCCGGCCAAGGAGCCCGCCGACGGTCACACCGACGAGCTCGTGCACATGCCGGCCCTTCCGAAGGACCGGATCGTCGGCCACCGGCCCGGCTGACGGCGCTGACCTGGGGAAAGTCAGCTTCCTCGCCGGTTGACGCGTCGCGCCGGAACGCTTCACGCTTCGCGGAACACGAGCGCCGCACCCGTCGATCGGAGACCCGATGAAGTCGAACCACCTCATCACGATGGCCGTAGTCGCCCTCGCCGTCGTCGTCGCCTACGAGAAGTTCTCGAAGAAGCCCGGCTGATGAACCGCACCGTCCGCCGGGTGGCCTTCTGGTCCGCCGTCGCCGGCGTGTCGATCCTCGCGAACTTCGGCCTCGAGCTGGCCGCCGAGAAGTACCCCCAGCTGGGCCTGGCCCGGTTCACTGCCTACACCCACAAGGGAGCCTGAGATGTCCGGCGCCGTCGCCACCAACCCCCCCGCCAACCTGACCTTCCAGGGCATCGTCGTGCCCGGGTCGTCCCTGAACCCCAAGGCCTTCTTCGCCGGCACCCGGCGCCAGTGGGTCCTCCAGAAGACCCTCGCCACCTGGGCCGGCCTCGGCAACACCGACGTCGTCGACACCCTGCGGGCCGGGATCCTCTCCCGCTACGTGGTGAAGCTGTCCGGCACCCTCACCGTGACCCCGGGCACCGGGACCGTGGCCACCACCGCCCGCTGGCCCTATTACACCCTCCGGGCCGCCCGCTTCCAGGCCAACGGCCAGTCGAATCTGGTGAACGCCGACGGGTGGCACCTGCGCTGCCGCGAGTTCATGGGCGACCCCGAGATCAACGACCGGGGCGTCACCAACTTCGTCGGAGGCGCCTCCCCCGGAACCGCCCGCGCCCAGGGCACCCTGGCCCTCGCCTCGGAGAGCTGGGGGGTCGGCTCCAACGTGTCGGCCATCCCGGCCGGCGCCTACGACGTCGAGCTCTCCTTCGTGGTCCCCGTGGCCTATGAGCAGAAGGTCCTCGTCGGGGCCGTGTTCTGCCAGACCCTCTCCACCACCCTCGAGCTCGACCTCGACTGGGCCAACCTGACCGACCTCTTCGTGCTCACCGGGAACGCCACGGTGGCCTTCACCCCGACCGTCACCGTCGAGGCCGAGATGTTCACCATCCCCTCGGACGGCCAGGGCGGCATGTTCCTCCCCAACCTGAGCGCCTTCCACAGCTTCATCCAGTCCCGGGCCCCGAACGCCATCGCCGGCGGCAACAACGAGATCACCCTGGCCGGCCAGGGCGTCGGGCGCCAGCTGATGCGGATCCTGTGGCGCACCCAGAACGGCGCCGCCCCGGCCTCGGTCGCCCCCATCATCCCCGGGGGTCCCGGCGGGGGAGGGGCCACGCCCAACATCACCTCCCCCTACTGGCGCTATGGCACCAACACCACCCCCGAGACCTACCTCGACGGCCAGGACCTCCGCTACCAGAACGAGCGGGACTACGGCGTCGACATCGCCGCCCTGGCCGGCTTCGAGTGCATCGACTTCGACCGGACCTGGGCCTTCCGGGACAGCGTCGACGAGGGGTCGGCCACCGAGCTCCGCTTCGGCTTCACCATCGGGGGGGGCGTCGCCCTCACCACCCCCTTCTGCGAGTACAGCCAGGACGTGATCCTGGCCGGCGCGGCGGCCTGACATGGCCGACGCCGACACCTGGGCCGGGATCTCGCCGGGGGCCGTCACCGGCTTCTCCCACGGCTTCGCCGACCACGGGAGCGGCGGCGTGACGAGCGGGGTCGAGAGCGCGGTCGCCACCCAGGCCCGCACCACCGCCCCGCTCTACAGCCCCGACAACCCGCTCTTCTGGTTCGGCGCCTTCCTGGTCGTGGTGACCGGCCTCGTCACCGCCTCCATGCACGTGAAGGCCGGCCCGGCCAAGGCCGGGATCACTCTCTGAGGAGATGCCATGAGCGACCCGACCACCACGACCGCCTATCAGGAGTGGCTCGACGCCAAGCAACCCGCCACCGCGCCCCCCGCCGTGCCGGTGCCCGAGCAGATCCCGCCCGCCGCGGCCGGCGCCCCCCTGCCGCCTCCGGCACCGGCGGCCGAGGTGCCGTCGGGCGCGGCGGACCCCTCGTCCGCCGCCCCGGCCGCTCCTCTCGCCGTCGGCCAGATCGTGAAGCACACCTACGACTCCCCCTACGACGGCCTGGTCACCAAGTTCGGCCTCGTCGTCGAGTACGACACCGCCGGCGAGGTGCCCCGGGCCGCGGTGGCGTGGCTCGGCCTGGCGAGCGGCCTCCTGCCGGCCTCCGAGCTCACGGCGGTCTGATGGCGCGCCGGACCGGTGCACCGGCCGGGACCGCCCGGTACTCCTCGGCGTGGAAGGCCGGTGCCCGGGGGGCCAAGCTCCCGGCCGGCCTCGCCGAGCTCGCCGACGACGACCCCAACATCGATCTCGCCTTCGACGCCGGGCAGGCCGGGACCCCCTACGCCCAGTTCCTCGCCGAGAACGGCCTCGGAGGCGCCCCCTCGGGAAGGGACCAGGGCGCCCCTCCCGACGAGGCGCCGGCGGGGGGCCCCCGGTCCTCCCGCCCGTCGCCCCGCCGGTCGTCCCGCCGGTCGCCGTCGGTCTTCCGGCCCGGCCAGGGCCTCCCGAAGGCGACCCCCTCCCAGCCGCTGGCGCCCCTGTCCGCCGGGCCGGTCCCCGTCGCCCACGCCGGCGCCGGGCTCCTCCTCGGGATGGTCTTCTACGCGCTCGTGCTCTCGGTCCTCGACTACGGGCCCTCGGGGCCTTCCCTGTGGTTCAAGGCCAAGTTCCTGAACCAGGCCGCCCCTCCCAAGGGGGCCTAGTGGAGGCCGCCGCGGTGCTCGTCCTCGTCGGCCTCTGGGTCATCCTCCAGACCACCAAGGGGCCCTTGGCCGAGAAGCTGGGATTCAAGTCGTGAAGGGAGGGAACATCCTGATGGGCGCCCTCGGCCTCGCCGTCCTCGACGCCGTGGTCTCGAGGCCGGCCGCCGCCGGCCGGGTCGGGGGCGCCCTCTCGGGGGTCGGCACCATCGTGCGGAAGTTCATCTCTCCGGCCGTCCCCGCCTTCGCCCCGTCGACGCCCCCGACCGCCGCGCCGCCCCCGACCGCCCCCGCCTCCGTCGCCCCGCTCCCGTTCCCCGCCTATCCGTCGCCCGCCGTCGCCCCGGCCGCCTTCGTCCCGTCCACCTACCCGGCTGCCGCCGCCCCAGCCGCCGGCGCCTACTACCTCTAGGAGCCACCATGAAGAAAGCACTCGTCGTCGGGGGGGGCCTGATCGCCCTGTACCTCGTCGTGGTCAACGCCACCGGCTCCGGCTCCGTCATCACCAACGCCACCGCCGGCGGCACCAACATCATCAAGGCCTTCCAGGGACGATGAGGTTCGCCTCCCCCCGCCAGGTCGTCCGCACCGTGCTCTACGGCCCCGAGCCGGTGGGCCAGCGCGGCGCGGCCGTCCTCCAGGGCTACGCCGACCAGAACCTGAACGGCCAGGGCGGCTTCCCCCACTTCGGGATGCGGGGCTCCGAGGCGCTCACCTGGTCCGGCTATGCCGCCACTCCCCAGTACTTCCAGGGCGCCGCCCAGCTGGGCTCGACCCCCAACCCGCCGGTGCTCCCCTTCCCCGCGTTGCCCAACGCCAAGCCGCCGGGGGCCCTCCCGACGTGGATCCAGGACTGGACCTCCCTCGAAGGGATCGTGCCGTGAGCAACTTCTCCAACTGGTACGCCACCCACAAGCAGGAGGCCCTCCTCGGCGCCGGCGGCATCGTCGTCACCATCGCCCTCTATGCCCGGTCCAAGAAGGCCTCGAGCGCCGCGTCGACGAGCGCCGGGGCGACCAGCAGCTCGATCGATCCCGCCACCGGCCTCCCCTACGGCTCCGCCGCCGACAACGCCGCCCTCGCCGCCCAGCAGGGCGCCCTCTACTCCCAGGGGACGACCGGGACCGACGTCTACAACGGCCTCGAGAACCAGATCCTCGGCCTCCAGCAGGCCTTCGTCGGCTCCCAGGGCACCCCGGCGCCCACCACCACCCCGGCGCCCACGCCGACGGCCGCCCCCACCAACCCCTACGCCGGCGAGGTCATGCAGGGCTCGGGCTTCTGGGACCCCAACAGCTACGCCCCCATCGCCGGCCTCGACAGCACCGGGAACTTCGTCAACCTCCCGAGCGGGGGCGGCCCCACCTCGGCCGCCGGCGCCTACCCCGGGCAGAAGTACTTCCAGCCCGCGCCGGGGGTCTTCCAGCCCTGGACCACCCCAGGCCAGATCGCCGCCGGGACCCCGGTCTTCGCCAAGGCGTGACGTGACCACCGTCACCGACAAGCTCGACTGGGCCCACGCCGAGGAGGCCGCCCTCGGCATCGCCCCCAACCCCAACGACGACCAGACCCTCGTCGACTGGGCCACCGCCGAGGGGGGCGCCGGGCCCGAGTTCGGGGTCCCCAACAACATCGCCAACTACAACCCGCTCAACGTGAGCCTCACGAGCGGCCCCCAGGGCTACGGCTACGACCCCGGGACCGGGACCTACTACCCGGGGGCCAGCCCCACCCCCGGGAACACCCCTCCCGTCGCCAGCTTCTCGGACTGGACCACCGGCATCCAGGCCACCGCCGGGCGTCTCCAGGAGCCCTTCGCCTCCCAGATCCTGGCCGACCTCCGCGCCGGCGCCCCCGAGGCCCAGACCGCCCAGGCCGTCGGCGCCTCGGGGTGGGGGACCGGAGACTTCGCCGGGGTCCAGGGCAACCCCACCGCCCCGGCCTCCCCGGGCCCGGGGGGCGCCTCGGTCACCCTCACCAGCGTCAACGCCAACCCCTTCGACCTCTTCGGCATTCCCCAGACCATCGGGAGCTCGGCCGCCAGCGCCACCTGGTCCGCCGTCGGCCCCTTCATCGCCAAGGCCATCCTCGTCATGGCCGGCCTCGTCATCGTGGTCCTCGGCGCCGCCAAGGCCGCCAACCCGGGCCAGAGCCTCCGCCAGGAGGCGCCCCTCGCCGCCGAGGCGGCCGCCGCATGAGCCTCATCCAGACCGACCTGAGCGAGTCCGTGCCCCCTCGAGAGGACACCGACGACCGCAAGCCGAAGAAGTGGGAGGAGAAGCGCGCCGCCCAACAGGAGGCCCAGCGCCAGGTCCTCTCGGTGCTCGCCCAGACCGAGGCCCACCTCGGCGGCATCTTCTCCATGCTGCGCCGTCCGCCCGAGAACGACGTCAAGTTCTCGGGCGCCCTCGTCGTGCCCGCCGCCGGCTTCCTCACCCTCCAGTGGCCCGAGCGCTACGCCACCGTCTCGGTCGCCAATCTCTCGCTCTCCCAGCTGACCGTCGGCCACGCCTCGAGCAGCGCCACTCCCCCCGCCGTCGGTGCCGCCGTCCAACGCATCGCCCCGGGGAGCTCCCGGACCTTCGCCCTCCAGGCCGACGCCATCACCGTCTGGGGCGCCCCGGGGGCCAGCTTCGACCTCACCGTCTACCAGCGGCCGAGGGAGCCGGCCAGCGGGCCCTGCGGGTCGCTCGGCGCCGGCGTCCTCATTGCCCCCGGCGCCTCGGCCACCACCACCGCCCTCCTCACCGCCGGGGGCCTCGGCCATCTGGTGGCCGTCCTGAACGTCGCCGTCGTCCCCGCCGCCGGCTCGGTCCAACTGACCCTGAACGGTGTCACACCCTCGGGCTATGTGTACCCCCTCCTCATCGGCGTGGCCGTGACCGCCGTCGGCGTCACCCCCTACCGGATCGGCCCGGGCCTCAACCCGTCGCCCAACGCCGTGGCCACCGACGTGGTGCCGGGACAGGTCCAGGCCGTCGTCACGGTGGTCGGCGCCGGCGGCAGCTACGGCGTCGACGTGGTGGCCGGCTGATGGGCAACACCGGCCCCCAGGACCAGCCGACCGGCGGCGGCGGCGCGGTCTCGTCCGTCTTCGCCCGAACCGGGGCCATCGTGGCCCAGGCCGGCGACTACACCGCTGCCGACGTCGGCGCCGTCCCCACCGTGTTCGGCCGGAGCGGGGCCATCGTGGCCCAGGCTGGCGACTACACCCCCGCCGAGGTCGGGGCCATCCCGACCGCGGCGTCCGGCGCGGCCAACGGGGTGGCGACCCTGGACGGCACCGGGAACGTCCCCCTGGCCGAGCTCGGCCACGTCCCGGCGGCGGGCTCCGGCTCCCCGGCCGCCACCGCCCTCGCCCTCTCCCTCTTCGCGTAGGAGCGCCATGGCCACCACCCCCGCATTCGCCGCCAACCCCCCCTACGCCGGTCGGGGCCTCGTGAGCCCCACCGCCAACCTCCTCACCTCGGCCCCGGGCGCCAGCGGCCAGGTGACCATCTACCCCGGCGCCGCCACGGGCTGCCGCATCAAGCAGATCGACCTCGTGATGCTGGCCGTCGGCCTCGTGGGCGACATCATCATCTGGGCCTTCGACGGGACCAACTACTGGAACGTCGACACCTTCTCGGTCACCACGCTCATGGGGCCCGGGCGTCCCTACAGCCGTCGCTACTCGGCCCTCTTCCTCAACCCGGCGGCCACCGCCGAGACCCTCACCTGCACCTCGACCGTGGCCAGCCAACCGGCCGAGATGAACGTCTACGCCGCGAGCTTCTGACCGTGCCGACCGACGGCGCCCTCGACGGCCTGGAGTGGGACAGCGACTACGTCCCCGAGGCCTCGGGCAACAGCCCCGCGGGGGCCAACAACGAGGGGGGGGTCTACCTTCGCACCACCATCCCCGAGGTCCCGGGCCCGGTGATCGGCCTCTCCAACCTCCCGCCCGACCCCCCCGTCGTCGGCGACGAGCCCCAGTTCTCGACCTACCTCTCGGGGCTCACCGGGGTGCGGGTGAGCGGCGTCACCCCCGACGTTTACGGCGGGCCCTCCTTCGTCTCGGATCGGTTCATCACCCTGTCGGGCGACGATCTCGCGAGCGGCGCCGTCGGCCCCTACGATTTCCTGGCCCAGTCGACCTACACCCTCCTCGGCCCGATGCCGGGAGCGACCAATCAGCCCTTCGGGCTGATCCAAGCGTCCAGCCAGGACTGGTCGGGGGGGATCGGCCCGGGAAAACCCATCGGCATCGCCTATCTCGCCGGCACCTTCACCCTCCCCACCGGCTACACCCTGGCCGGCGAGGTCTTCTCCGCCTTGAAGTACGCCGACCTCGTCGTGAAGATGCCACCCGGCGCCTCCGGCTACCTCGGGCCCAGCTCCCAGCTCTACGGGGTGAACGGGTCTTTCACCTTCGACGTGACCCCCTCCCGGTTCTTCCTGGACAGCCTCACTGCCACGGTGGGCGACCCGGGCCAGACCATCCTCAACTCCTACCTGACCCTGCGGTCGCTCGCCTCCAACTCGCCCGTCACCAACAGCTACGGCTTCGTCATCTCGGCGATGCCGCTCGGCCAGACCCTCACCCTCGGCTTCGTCTCCCAGTACCCCCAGGCCTCCGGGATGATCGCCGTCGGCGACTGGACCTGGGGAGGCGGCGCCCCCTCTCCGGTCTTCGGCCTCGACCTCCAGGGACCGTCCAACTACGGGGCCATCGGCATGGCCGCCTCGGCGTCGGACCTGTCCACCGTTCCGGCCCCCGGGAACGCCGCTGTGCACCTCCTCATCGGGGCCACCAGCGCCCACCACTTTCTCCTCATCACCTACAACCTGAGCGGCACCATCCAATATTTCTCTCTCGACCTCACCGGGGGCGCCTCCAGCCAATGGGTGTTCTCGACCACACTGCCCACCTAAGGAGCGCCATGCCCACCGCCAAGCAGCGACCGCCCGCCCCGAGCGCCCCCCGGCGTCCGCCGTCGGCTGCCGGGGGCCCCACGACCACCCCCGGGGGCGCCGCCGACCCGACGACGGCCGAGGAGTGCCGGGAGGCCATCGCCGCCCGGCGCCGGTGGCTCGAGCGGGTGCCCACCGTCCAGGGCGAGCTCGCCTACCTGGCCGGCCTGGCCAAGGGGAAGGGCTGGGACCTGTGAGGGCCTCCGGGAATGAGACGGGCCGATGATGTGGACGTCCTCCCGGCCGCGCTCCTCGTCACCCTCGGCGTGCCCCTCCTCTCCACGGCCTTCGGCGCGCTGATGGGCTCGCTCCTCACGGCCACCCTGACCGCCCGGGCCTCGCGCCGGGAGCTCGAGCAGGCCGACCAGCACAAGATCCTCGACCGTCTGCACGAGCTCGAGCTCCAAGAGGCCCGGCGACAAGGCCGGGACGCAACCACCGAAAGGAATACCGATGCCCAGCCTTCGTAGCAACGTCGCGCTGATCGCCGTTCTCGGGGGCCTGGCCCTCGTCGGCATGATCGTCCTCGCCGCCCTCGGGAAGCCCGAGCCCGCCACCCTCACCTACGTCCTGGTCGCCCTGGTCTCGGGCCTCCTGGGCCTGGCCACCCCGGCGCCCCCCGCCGGCGTCACCGTCGCCTCGACGAGCGCGGCCCCCGTTTCCCAGGCCGCCCCCGCGCCGGCCTCGGTTCCCCACTCGCTCCCGTGAGGGCCCTCCTGCCCGTCGCCGGCGGCATCGCCCTCGGGATCTCCCTGTGCTTCGTCGTCGCGGCCGTGGGGACCCTGGACCACCGGGTCTGGCGCCTCGAGCAGAGGGGGTGGGTCCCCGTCGACGACGTGGCGACCGTCGGCGACCTCATCCGCTTGGAAGCCCGTCTCTGCGGCGACGCCCTCGAGGCGCAAGACGACGACGGAGCCTCCTAGGGATGCCCTGGGCGGTCGTCGACTACCGGGTCTTCCGGTTGAACGGCGTGATGGCGGGCCAGGACCCGCCGGTGGGGGTCCTCCAGCTGCCTCCGGTGTCCGGCGGCCAGCTCTGGCGGCTCGAGCGGGCCTCCGTCCAGGTCGCCTACGACCCGATCGCCCCCGTCGTGCCCGTCTATGTCGACCTGTTCGACATGGTCCCGAACAGCGCCACCGTCGCCGCCGACGCCACGACCCTCTCCCCCTCGTCGCCCGTCTTCGGCTCCGCGCCCCCCTTCTTCGACGCTGCCGACAACGCCTCGCCGGTCACCGTCACCGAAGGCAACCAGCTCACCCTGGTCTTCACCGCTCCCAACGGGAACTTCCCCGTCGGCAACACCGTCGTCGCCGCTCGCCTCCAGGTCTCCATCCTGGCCGGCTACCCGGGACAGCCCACGCCGGTGGCCGGCTCCATCCCCGGGCCCCTCTCGTGAGCTTCCGCTTCCCCCAGGTCCAAGGGGCCTGGCCCAGCTTCTTCCAGGCCGCCCCCTCCGGCGCCGGGGGCAACCGCCTGGTCCCCCTGGCCTCGGTCTCCGAAGGGGGAACCAGGAGCGTCTACGTCCCGGTGAGCGCCCTCGAGGTGGTCCTCTTGGACGTCGAGCCCCTCGGCTCCTACCGGCTCCACTCGATCTCGTCGGACACCGCCTCCCGGGGGGTCCTCCTGGCCCAACCGACCCCGCCGGCGCCGAGCTACTACCTCGCCTATGTCCCCCCCGGTCCGATGTTCACCCTCCTCGGGGGCCTCCTCCTCGCCGGTGCGACCTTGTCCTTCCAGACCGCGACCGCCGGCGGCAACCTCGTCCTCAACTACGACGTCGTCACCACGCCCACCATTCTCTGAGAGGGGGTGAACCCATGGCCCGTCGTCGCGACAGCAAGGGCCGTTTCGTCAAGTCGAGCGGCCACAAGCACAAGAAGGCCCGCTCCGGCCGTCGTCGGAAGCGTCGATAGACGGGACCGGGCGGGGGGAGCCGACGCCCCGCTCCCCCCGCTCGGTCACGCGGCGTCCCACGAACGCCACGACGTCGACGAGGAGCTCGCCCCCGGGGGTCCGGGCGATCGCCTCGAGCGCCCCGACGAGCTCGTCCCGCCCGATCGGCGGCTTCGGCCGGATCCGGTGCGCCGGCTCCCTACGACGACGCACGCTCGACGCCGGAGACCTCGGCCTGGAACTCGGCCGCCAGGTGGTCCTGGTGCCGCCGGTGGGCCTCGATCGGGTCGTCGGCCCGAATCGTGGCGAAACACGAGCAGTGGATGGCCCAGTGGCCCACGGCCACCCGCTCCAGGATCACGACCTCGTGGCCCCTCACGGGAAGGAGATCGCCCCGACCGCGGCCACGAGGCGCCGTCGGGTCGCCCGGGTGTAGCCGGCCGTCGTCTCGGGCGACGCGTGGCCGGCCAGCTCCTGGACGGCGCGCAGGTCGCCCGTCGCGTCGAGCGACGTGGCCAGCGCGGTGTGGCGCAGCACGTGAGTGGCCACCGCGCCGAGGCCGGCCTCGGCCGAGACCTCCCGGGCCCATCCCCACACCGTCGTCGGGTGCTGGGGCCCTCCCCACCGCCCCGGGAAGACGAACCCGGCCCCCCGGACCCCGAGCGCCTCGAGGACGACCGGGTGGAGCGGGAGCACCCGGACCCGCTCCCCCTTGCCCACCACGGTCAGCCAGCCGTCGGCCCCGAGGTCGCCCCATCGCATCGAGGCGATCTCCCCCCGGCGCAACCCCGCGTAGAGCCCGAGGAGGACGGCCACCCCCTTCCGGTCGCCCCGGGCCAGCGCCGCCCGGGCCAGCACCCCGGCCTCCTCGGGATCGAGCGCCCGGCACACCATCTTCCGCTGCCGGGGGACCCGGATCGCCCCCCAGGGGCCGTCAGAGCGCCCCGAGAGGGTCCAGTGGCACCGGAGGGCCGAGCGGAATAGAGCGCGGCTTGAGCGGGTCCTGGGAAGGGTCTCGGCGTAGTCGCGGAGCTCCTGGGGCCCGACCCGGTCGAGGTCCACGCCGGCCGCGTCGGCCCGCACCAGGGGAGGCCGATACACGGCACACGTCTTCGGCGCATAGCCGGCCGCCACCATCCGGTCAGTGAACGCTTCCGCGTCGAACATCGTCCTCTCGCTTTCGGTGGGCCGCGACCAACAGCTCCCCGAGGGCCTGCTGCAACCACCGGCCTTCGTCCCACGTGAGGCGGGCCGTCGGGACGAGCGTCTCGTCGGCATCGTTGACCGTGAGGAGGATCGACGGCTCCGAACCGTCGCTTGAGCAGAACAGCGCCACCTGCAGGACGTCGCCGGAGACCGCGGCGAGCTCGGCGGTGGACAACGTCGTCACGCCGCTGCCCGGCGCCGGGAGCCGGGGCAGACCTCGTGCATGCGGCCCGGAAGGACCCGCCGGAAGTAGTGCATCATGAACCGGCCGTCGCGCCGCACCGGCACGAACCGCTCGCAGGTGGGACACTGCCGATGGCGCTTGGGGGAGCCGGTCATGTTTCCTCCAGGTTCGTGTTTGCTGGCACGGGGAACGCCGCCGGCCGGTTCTCGATCGGGTCTTCCATGGTCGGTTCCCTTCCCCGGCTACGCTTGGGGAGCCGGTGCTTGCGGCACATTATTGTGGCCTTTAGCATCCACGTCAATGGACGCTCCCCTCGCCCCCATCGACGTGGCCAACCACTGGCCCTTCCTCCGCACCTACCTCCTCCTCGACCACTGGCCCGCGGCCGACCTGGCCCTCGGGGCCCTGGCCGAGCGCCAGGTCGAGAACGAGGGGGAGGCCGCCGCCTTCGGGACCCGCTTCTGGAGGGGGAGCGGACTCACCGCCGGGGAGGCCGGCCGGGTCACCCAGTCGCTCGCCGAGCTCGAGCGCCGCGGGGTGGTCTTCCGCTACGCCGGCATCGGCCGGCGCCCCCATGCCTGGAGCTTCGCCCCGTCGATCCGGCACTGGCGAGACCTCTCCTGGAGCCGCCCCGCTCGCCAGGCCGAGCGGGTGATCGCGGCGTGCAGTTGTCGCGCGCCTTGCCCATTTGTCGCGCGTTTCCCTGGTCAGAGCGTTCTGTTGTCGCGCGGCACGGCGCAATTTCGGCTGTCAGAAGCCTCTCATTTGCGGCGACCTGGGCTTTTGTCTGTGGATAACCCTGTTGATTCGCGCGACAAGCGGGCAAGGCGCGCGACAAATGGGCAACCCCGTGCCTGGGAACCTGTGGAAACGCGCGACAAATGGGCAGCGGAGCCCTCCCCTTACCTTTCTTCTAGAGAACTAACGTTCTCAATTGAAGGAGCAGCGCAACGGTTCGCTCTGCTCACCCGGACCATCGAGCAGGCCTGCTCCCAGACCCTCTACGGGCGCCGCCCCCTCGCCCGGGTGGCCGCCATCGCCGAGCGCCTCGACGACGCCCAGACCACCCGCCTCTGCGAGCTCCTCGCCGCCTTCCCCGACCGGCTCTTCATCCCGAAGGCCGTCGACGTGGCCGAGGACCTCTCGGCCGGCCGCGAGGTCAAGCAGGCCGGCCGCTCGCTCCGGGCCCTCGGTGACCATCCGGCCGGCGTGGACCTCCCCGACCTCCGGCTCCCCTCGCCGTGAGGCACGCCGCTGACCCAACCCTCCCCTAGACTGGCGCCATGCCCGAGACCCAGCTCCGCCACACCTACCGGGGAGAGGAAGCGTGGTTTCCCTTGCTCGAGGCACACGGGCACCGGGGCCTCCGGGCCGGCTTCCTCGCCGAGGGCGTCTCCCCGACCGTCGCCGGGCAGCTGGTGTGGTTCCTCGACGAGCAGCTCCACCTCGACCGGCACCTCTCCAAGGAGGCCCGCGGGCGCTACCGCCGGATCCTCGAAGGGCTCGACCCCGACCGGGTGAATCGATCCATTCCGAGGTAGTTCAATTGGCAGAACGCCGGCCTTTGGAGCCGGATGTTGGAGGTTCGAGCCCTCCCCTCGGAACCGCCCGCCGGTCGCCCCGTCGGGGGCTCAGCCCTGGGCCCGACGGGCCCGGCTGCGCTGACGGCCGC
>DAHUZS010000087.1 GCA_027315045.1 Acidimicrobiaceae bacterium | reverse complement strand
TCGCACCGTCCCCACCGTTCCCTCAGCCAGCGACCGCCCGCTGATTCCGATGCGGCCCCTCCCACCATCGGCGACGTTGACGCCACCAGGCTACGAAGAACCGATCGTCTGGGTGGCCTCATCCACGAGTACCGGATGGTCGCCTGAGCTGGGCGGACGTCATTTTCGACACCCACAGGGCACAGCCCGGCCCCAGACGAGGCACCGCCACGAGCACGGTCGCGGTCGCGTCCCTGATCGCTCCCACGGATCTCGGGTTCGGTGGCGTTGCTCGGCGACGGGCTGCACAACGCCGCCGACGCCCTCACTGCCGTTCCGCTGCTGATCGCGTTCGCCCTGGCTCGCAGGCCTGCGACCAAGCGCTACACCTACGGTTACGGGCAGGCCGAGGACCTGGGCGGCCTCTTCGTGATCGCCATGATCGCGCTCTCCTGCCGCATCGGTTCTGCCGCCCTCGTCGCCGACGGGCTGCACGCCCGCACCGACGGGTTCACCAGCCTGGCCGTGCTCGTCGGTGCCGGTGGCGTGGCGCTCGGGTGGAGGGATGCCGATCCGATCGTCGGGCTCGTGATCACCGTGGCGATCCTCGGGGTGTTGTGCTCGGCGGTCCGCCAGGTCGGTGCTCGACTGCTCGACGCGGTCGACCCGGTCCTGGTCGAGCGGGCCGCGGCAGCGGAGACGAGCGTCCCCGGGGTGACCGGGGTGCGCGAGCTGCGGGTGCGCTGGGTGGGTCACACGCTGCGGGCCGAGGTCGACGCGACCGTCGACCCAGAACTCACGGTGGGCGAGGCCCACGAAGTCGCCCACCACGTGGAACGACACCTGCTGCACGACGGCGCCAGGTTGGCGGCGGCGACCGTCCACACCAGTCCCGCCGGAGCCCACCGGTGACGTCGGCGAGCCCGGTGCTCGCGGCGTGCCAGCGCGTGCGCCTACGTGGGTTGACCTGCACCGCTACCGGTCGGGTAGGATCGTGGCGCAATGTGACGTCTTGCGCCCGAAGGAGGTGAGCCAGATGAGCAACCACCCTCCCAGTACCTGGCCCCCCCGGTGCGCGCGCTAACGCCGGGCGTCCTGGCTCCCTGAGCCTTCGGGCCCGGGACGCCGACCCGCCTCTGAGCGTGCCGACCAGCTTCGGTCGGACATCGGAGGGATAGCTCCCTGGCCTCATCATCACTGCCGCGTGCTTCCGGCACGTTGTCACGCCACTTCTGCACCGCCCAGACACGCGCTCTGCCTCGCTCGTCCCTGCCCTGTCGGTGCCATGAATGCCATCCATCTGCTGCGAACAGACTTTGACGCCTGGCCCCAAGCGTGGAGAGCATCCAGCGATGACACGGGTGCCGGCTCTTTCCATTGCAGCTTGTTCTGCACGGACGTCCAGCCCCGCAACAGGCAGAAGTGGGCGTAGCGTCTTGGCATGGTCGATGGCCCAGGAGAGGTGAGCCTCGAGCGAGGGACCGTCCTCGGCCGGGGACCGCGCGAGGCCGAGCCCCCTTGGGTGCGCGACCCCCACGCCATGCGCCACGAGTGGCGGCGCCTCTTCTCCGAGGTGCTCGGCACCTTCCTGCTCGTCGTGGTGGCCGCCGGTGCCCCGGTCGTCGATGCCGTCTCCCACGGCCAGGTCCCCCTCGACGCCCAGGTCGTCGCGCCGGGCCTCATGGTGATGGCGATCAT
>DAHUZS010000081.1 GCA_027315045.1 Acidimicrobiaceae bacterium | reverse complement strand
GCGCGGTGCCTGCAACCGTGGTCGTCGGAACGCAGTGGGGCGACGAAGGGAAGGGCAAGCTCACCGATCTGCTTGCCGCAGAGATGGACTATGTGGTCCGTTACCAGGGCGGACACAACGCCGGCCATCGCATCGTCATCGACGGCGAGGCGTTCGCCCTCCAGCTCGTCCCCTCGGGCGTCTTCTACGACCGGACGACCCCGGTCATCGGCAACGGGGTCGTCGTCGACCCGGCGGTCCTCCTCGACGAGATCGACGCCCTCAACTCCCGAGGCGTGGACACCGGACGGCTCGTGGTGAGCGGCGACGCCCACCTGATCATGCCCTACCACCGCGAGCTCGATCGGGTGACCGAACGCTTCTTGGGCAAGAACGCCCTTGGCACCACGAGGCGGGGGATCGGTCCGGCCTACGCCGACAAGGCGGCCCGCGTCGGGCTGCGGGTCCAGGACCTCATGGACGAGAAGATCTTCCGCCAGAAGCTCGACGTGGCGATCAAGGAGAAGAACTCGGTCCTGGCGAAGGTGTACAACCGCCTGCCACTCTCTGCCGAGGAGATCGCGACCGCGTATCTGGAGCAATACGCCCCCCGGATCATCCCGTTGGTCGCCGACACCGTCGGCCTGCTCCACGACGCGCTGTCCCGGGGCGAACACGTGCTGTTGGAGGGCGCACAGGCGACGTTTCTCGACCTCGACCACGGGACCTATCCGTTCGTGACCTCGTCGAATCCCGTTGCCGGCGGGGCCTGCACGGGGTCGGGACTCGGCCCTCGGGACATCGAACGGATCATCGGCATCGCCAAGGCCTACGTGACGAGGGTCGGAGCCGGGCCGTTTCCGACCGAGCTCGCGGACGACACCGGTGCCCTCATGGTTGAGCGCGGCCACGAGTTCGGGACCAACACCGGTCGAAGGCGACGGTGCGGCTGGTTCGACGCCGTCATGCTGCGCCAGGCGGTGAGGCTCAACTCGCTCACCGAGGTCGCGCTCACCAAACTCGACGTCCTCGACACCTTCGAGACGGTCAAGGTCTGCGTGGCATACGAGGCCGACGGGGTCCGTTACGAGCACCTGCCGTATCACCAGTCGACCCTGCACCGGGCCACTCCCATCTACGAGGAGCTGCCAGGGTGGCTGACCGACCTCTCCAAGGTCACCTCGCCCGAGGATCTGCCCCGTGCCGCGCGTGAGTACGTCTCGTTCCTGACCGAGCAGATCGGGGTGCCTGTGAAGACGGTGGGCGTCGGCCCCGAGCGCGAACAGTTCGTCTCGTTCGCCACCCGTTGAGCCAGATGCCCTCGAGCGTCTGCGTCGTCGGCTCCGGTGGCCGTGAGCACGCGCTCGCCCGCGCCCTTGCCCGCTCGGCCGATGTCGTCGTGACCCCTGGGAACCCGGGCATGCCGGGGGAGGTCGACGGGCACCGGATCAGCGTGACCGAGGCGCCGCCGCAGGAGGTCGCGGCGCGCCTGACGGTCATCGGACCCGAGGCCCCCCTCGTCGACGGGCTGGCCGACCGCCTGCGGGCGCGCGGTCTGGCGGTGGTCGGCCCCGGGGCCGACGGCGCGCTGCTCGAGGGTTCGAAGGCCTTCATGAAGGCCGT
>DAHUZS010000076.1 GCA_027315045.1 Acidimicrobiaceae bacterium | reverse complement strand
GGCCACGGGCCGGGTGGCGGCCCACGGCTTCGCGCCGGTCCCCCTGCACCTCCTTGCGGGTGGGGGGGCCGAACAGTCTCCTGCCGACTGGTGGTCGGCGGTCGTGACGGCCGCCCGGCAGGCCGTCGCCGAGAGCGGCGTGCCGGTCGAGCGGATCGTGGGCGTCGGGTGCACCGCCCAGTGGCTGGGCACCGTGCCGATCGACGGCGACGGTCAGCCGCTGTGCGACGCCGTGATCTGGATGGACTCCCGGGGCGCCCCGCTGGTCCGCCAGGTGGTGCGGGGGCCGGTCAACGTCCTCGGCTACGACCCGACCAAGGTGAGCTCGTGGATCCGCCGCACCGGCGGCGCCCCGAGCCTCTCGGGAAAGGACCCGGTCGGCCACATCCTCTTCCTCCGCCGCCACCGACCCGACGTCTACCGGGCCACCGCGACCTTCCTCGAACCGGTCGACTACCTCAACCTCCGGCTGACCGGGCTGGTGCGGGCCTCCTTCGACTCCATCACCATGCACTGGGTCACCGACAACCGGCGCATCGACCGGATCGACTACGACCCGGTCCTGCTGCGGCGGGCCGGTCTCGACCGCTCGAAGCTGCCCGCCCTCCTCCCGACCGGGGCGGTGGTCGGCGGCCTGCAGCCGACCGCGGCCGAGGAGCTCGGCCTGCGACCGGGGATCCCCGTGGTGACGGGCACCGGTGACCTCCACTCCGCCGCCGTCGGCTCGGGTGCGGTGGCCGACTTCGCCGGGCACCTCTACATCGGGACGTCGAGCTGGATCAGCTGCCACGTCCCGTTCAAGCGCACGTCGATCACCACCAACATCGCCTCGCTCCCCTCGGGGATCCCCGGGCGCTACGTGGTGGCCGACGAGCACGAGACCGCCGGTGTCTGCCTGACCTGGCTGCGCGACAGCCTCCTCTACGCCCCCGATCCGCTGGCCACCGGCTCGGGGCCCCCGCCGGACGTCTTCGAGCGGCTCAACGCGGTGGCTGCCTCGGTGCCACCGGGGGCCAACGGCGTCCTCTTCACCCCGTGGCTCAACGGCGAGCGCTCTCCGGTCGACGACCACACGATCCGCGGCGGGTTCCACAACCTGTCGCTGGCCACCAGCCGGCCCGACATGGTGCGCGCCGTGTTCGAGGGCGTCGCGTACAACTCGCGCTGGCTGCTCGGGGCGGTCGAGAGGTTCACCAAGCGCCGCTTCGACGCCCTGGCGTTCATCGGCGGCGGCGCCAACTCCGACCTGTGGGCGCAGATCCACGCCGACGCCACCGGCAGGGTGATCCGCCGGATGGCCGAACCGGTGCTGGCCAACGTGCGCGGGGCGGGGCTGCTGGCGCTGCTGCACCTCGGGCGCTTGTCGGTGGCCGACATCCCGGGCATGGTGGAGGTCACGGCCGAGCACCACCCGGACCCGGCCAACAAGGCGGTCTACGACACCATGGCGGCCGAGCTGGTCAACCTCTACCGGCGCACCAAGGGCATCCACCGGACCCTGAACCGGCATCGTCTCAACGGGCCGGAGCCGTAGGGGGGAGGGCACGGTCCCTATACTTGTAATATGTCCATTCCACAAGAGCCCGGTCACGCCATCTACCGGGTCTCGGCTCGCGGCCAGTTCTCCCTGCCGGCTCGGCCCGCACGTCGGTGGCCCGGGCACTGAGCGCCGACCTCTACCGCCAACACGTGGAGGCGGTCGTCGATCCCGACCTGCGGGACG
>DAHUZS010000071.1 GCA_027315045.1 Acidimicrobiaceae bacterium | reverse complement strand
GGCCAGCAGCTCCTGGCCCTCGGGGTCGAAGTAGGCGTCGGTGTGGGCCCCCGGCGCCCGGGTGGCGGTGGCGAAGATGCCGGCCAGGGTCCTCGCCCCGGCGATGTCATGGGCCATGTCGAGGGGGTTCCACCACCAGGTCGGCTCCCCGCCGCAGATGGCCTGCGGGTCGTAGAGCCAGATGGCCGTCCCCGGGGACTCCCGGGGACCTCGGGTCATGTCCACCACGTCGCGCTTGTTGGAGGTGGCGAACACCGCCCCGGGGGCGCCGAGCACGGCGGGGACGACCCAGCCGGTGGTCTTGCCCATCCGGGCGCCGGCGATGGTGACCGCCACGTCCTCCCACGTCGCCCGGACCTCCTTGCCACTCACCACGTCGCGGCCGATCAGGGGCCCGGGGCCGGCCTCGGGCGCCGGGCCGGCCGAGGGGTCGGTGTAGCGGGCGAGCGCCTCGGGGCTGGCGACGAGGAGGCGGGCTCGCCGGTCGGTCTGGTGATGGGCCCGGCGCCGGGGGAGGACCGCAAGGCCCACGACCACGAGGCCCGCCGCGCCGCCAACCTCGGCTCCCAGCCAGGCCGTGGCCGCCGCGCTCCAGCGCACCCGGTGACGGGCGAGCGCCCCGGCGAGGGCGACGGGGTTTTCGTGGGGCACAGCGACGTGGTCGCTCCAGGCGGCGAGGTGCACGGCCAGCCAGAGGTCGCAGACGGCGACGGCCACTATGAGCATCCCGGCCACCACCGCCGCCTCGTGGGGCGGCATCCCGAGCCGGCGCCGGCTCACGCCACGCTCCAGCGCCGGTTGGTGTCGTTGACCGCCCGCTCGGCGGCGGTGAGGACGACCTCCACCGGGATGCCGGGGCGGCCGCCGACCTTGACCAAGAACTGGCCCCGGCCCGGCGGCTCGGCCTCCTGCTCGGCCTCGCGGTCCCACGCCGGCGGCGAGGACCAGGAGGTGAGGAGGGATCGCTCGGGTCTCGACAAGGAGACGATCTCTTCCACCGAGTCGAGCTGGGCGGCGGCCAAGCCGCCGCAGATGACGAACCCAGCCCGTTCGGCGAACCCCCGGGCCTTCATGCGGTCGGCCTCGCTCGGCAATGCCAGCAGGTCGTCCATGGAGTGGGTCACCATGGCCGTCCCCACCCCCTGGGCACGGTTGAGGCGGGTGATGGCGTCGACCCGGTCGACCATGCCCGTCCCCGCCCGCAGCACCCGCCACAGCTCGTCCAAGACGACGAAGAAGTTGCGGGCCGGCTGGCGCCCGGCGTCGGCCAGGGCCTGGGCCGCCGCCAGCGCTCCGAACCCCTCGGCCCAGCAGGCGAGGAGCACCGAGGCCTGGAGCTTCTCGTCGGACTCGGCGACCCCCGAGATGTCGATGCACAGCGGGGCGTCGAGGGAGACCGGGGTGGTCGTGCGCCCGGCGAAGGCGTCGCCCAGCGCCCCGGCGCACAGGGCGTAGAGGGAGGCTTGTAGGGGATCGACGGCTGCCCGGTAGCGCTCGTCGTTCCCCCGGTCGAGGGTCACCAGGCGGACCGGCTCGGGGCCGGCCTCTAGGACCTCGATCTGCTCGTGCAGGGTCCCCATCCCGGGCAGATGGCGCTCGTCTAAGACGCCGAGCGCGGCCGACAGGATCGCCTCTTCGGTGTCGGTCACCGGGCCGCGCCGATTGAGGGCGATGAGCGCGACCACCATGGTGAGGCGCCGTCCGTGGGCGTCGGCCAGGAGCTTGCGCCGGGCGGCGCCGGTCAGGCGCCCCGCCGCCGTGGCTGAGGCTCCGGGGTCGAGCACGTTCAAGGTGCCCTGGCCCCGGCCGAGCGAGACGACGTTGCCGCCCAGGGCCACGATCAGGTCCACGTAGTCGGGCTTCAAGTCCCCGAAGACGAGGGGCGTGACGCCGTAGCCGCAGAGGCCGAGTGCCATGCGGCGCACCACCGTCGACTTGCCGAGGCCCGGTTTAGCCAAGACGAAGACCGAGGGGGTGGCGACGAGGCGGGCCCGCGTGAACCAGCTGACCGGGTCGCAGCACACCGTCGCCGAGGTCCGCAGGTCCCGTCCCAAAGGCACCCCCACCATGGGCGTCCCCGACCCGGCGATGAACGGCCACAGCCCGCAGACCTGGCGGGTCGTTCCTCGCCACTCGGCCGGGGCTTCCACGTAGCCGACCCGTC
>DAHUZS010000051.1 GCA_027315045.1 Acidimicrobiaceae bacterium | reverse complement strand
AGCCCCCCCGACGCCGCCTCGAGGACCCGGGCCATCGCCGGGTCGGGCTCGACCGCGACGACCCGGGCGGCTCGGGCGCGCAGGGCCCGGCTGGCGATCCCGGTGCCGGCACCGACGTCGAGGACCAGCCGGCCGGCCAGCGGACCGACGATCCGCTCGAGGGCGTCGAAGAGGGCCTCGGGGTAGGCGGGCCGGGCCGCCTGGTACCGGCCAGCGACCGGACCGAACACCGAGGAGGGATCGAACCCGAGCGCCTCGCCGTCTCGGTCACCCTCGCTCCGCACGCCCCGATCCTCCACTCAGCTCTTGAACAAGAAGGCCGCGGTCTGCGGATCGAGGAGCAACCGGACCTCCTCGAGCAGCTCGGGGTGCCCGGCCAGCTCGGGGTCTGCGTCGACGATGGCCTCGGCCACCTGGCGGGCCCGCTCCACCCACTCCCGGTCCCGCCGCAGCTTGGCCAGGCGCAGCCCGCTCGACCCGGTCTGGCGCTCCCCCAAGACCGTGCCCTCGCCCCGCAGCTCCAAGTCGACCTCGGCCAGCTCGAAGCCGTCGGTCGTGCGCTCGAGCGCCGACAGCCTGGTCTCGCCGCCCTCGGAAGTCGCGGCCCCGAGGAGGAAGCACCAGCTGGGCAGGGAGCTGCGACCGACCCGGCCCCGGAGCTGGTGGAGCTGGGCGATCCCGAATCGGTCGGCGTCCTCGACCACCACCACCGTCGCCTCGGGGACGTCGATACCGACCTCGATGACCGTCGTCGCCACCAGCACCCGGACCTGCCCGTCCCGGAACCGGTCCATCACCTCCTGCTTCTCGGCGGTCGGCATCTGGCCGTGCAGCAGGCCCACCTCCAGGCCGGCCAGCGGTCCGCTCGATAGCCGCCGGTGCTCCTCGACCGCCGAACGTGCCGCCACCCGGTCGGACTCCTCCACCAGCGGGCAGACGACGTAGGCCCGGTGGCCGGCCTCGATCTCCTGGCGGACACGCTCCCAGGCGGCCGCCTCCTCCAGGGCACCGCGCGCCCATCGGGTGGTCACGGGGGCCCGCCCCGGGGGGAGCTCGCCGACGATGGTCATGTCGAGGTCCCCGAACACGACCATGGCCGCGGTCCGGGGGATCGGCGTGGCCGTCATCACCAAGAGATCGGGATCCACGCTGGCTCCGCCCTCGGAGTCCACGATCCTGCCCTTGGCCCGCAGGCTGGCCCGCTGCTCGACGCCGAAGCGGTGCTGCTCGTCCACCACCACCGCACCGAGCGAGCGGAACTCGACGTCCTCGGTCAACAAGGCGTGGGTGCCGATCACGATGTCCATCTGGCCCGAGGCCAGTTCGGCCAGGACTCGGGCGCGCGCGCCGGCCGACACCCGGTTGGTCAGGAGGCCGACCGACAGCGGCCGGCGCCCGCCGAGGCGGCCGGGGTCGGGCACCCACAGGTCCTCGACGAGGGCGCGGACCCCGAGGACGTGCTGGTCGGCGAGCACCTCGGTCGGTGCCATCAACGTCGCCTGGTGCCCCCCCTGGACCGCCGCCAGCATGGCCCCGACCGCGATCACCGTCTTGCCCGAGCCGACGTCGCCCTGGAGGAGGCGGTGCATGGGCAGGGGCCCGGCCATGTCGGTGAAGATCTGGGCCATCGCGTCGTGCTGGGCCCCGGTCAGCTGGAACGGGAGGCCGGCGACGAACCTCGACACGAGAGTGGTCCCGCCCCCGCCGCCGGGCGCCAGCTCGACCGGCGACACCTCGTGGCGGATGGACCCGGCCGAGCGCTCGGTGGCCCGGCGCCTGAGGACCAAGATGAGTTGGAGGCGCAGGAGCTCGTCGAAGACCAGCCGGTTCCGGGCCGGCCAGGGGTCCGACATGGTCTCGGGGGCGTGGATCGCCTCCAGGGCCTCGGTGCGACCCTGGAGGCGGAGCCGACGGCGCCACTCGGGCGGGACCGGGTCGACCAGGCGGCCCGACCTCGACAGCGCCTCCTTCACGTAGGTGCCGATCTCCCAGCTCGTGAGCCCGGCCTTGGCCGAGGCCGGGTACACCGGGATCACCTGGAGCATCCGGCTCTCGGTGGCCCCGCTCTCCACCCGGGCCACCAGGTCCACCACCGGGTGGGTCATCTGGCGCCGGCCCCGGAACTCGGTGAGCTTCCCCCAGACGAGCAGCTGGCAGCCCGCCGTCAGCTGCTCCTCGCGCCAGGGTTGGTTGAAGAAGACGAGCGTCACCTCGCCGCTGTCGTCGGCTGCCTTGACCTCCACCCGGCTCCGGCCGCGGGGCCGGTCGGCCCGAACCCGCTTCACCTCGGCGAACACCACCGCCTCGTCCCCGACGGTGAGGTCGGCGACGTCGGCAGCCCGCGTCCGGTCGATGTAGCGGCGCGGGTAGGTGGTCACGAGGTCGAGGATGCTGTGGACGCCGAAGTCGGCCAGCGCCTTGGCCTTCTTGGGTTTGAGCGCCTCGAGGACGCTGACCGGGATCTCGGCCAGCTGCGCCAGCCGTCGTCCCTCCGCGCCCGCGCCGGGCACGCTCACTCCACGCCGAAGAGGTACGGGTACAGCGGCTGGCCGCCGTGGTGTACCTCGACGCTCACGTCGGGGCACTGGTCGTAGAGCCACTCGGTGATGCGTCGGGTCTCGTTGGGGGTCGACCCCTCCCCCTCGATCACCGTCACCAGCTCGTGGTCGTCGACCAGGCGGGCGAGCAGCCCGAAGGCCGCACCGGCCGGCGAGTCGGCGATCGACACCACGCCCTCGCCGCAGAGCCCGACCCAATCGCCCTCGCGTACCGGGCCGGCCGGGGTCGTCGCATCCCGCACTGCCTGGGTGACCTCGCCCGCTTGCACCCGGGAGGCCGAGGCCGCCATGGCCGCCGCGTTGGCGTCGGCGCCCGAGGCCGGGTCGTAGGCCAAGAGGGCGGCGAAGCCCTCGACGATGGAGCCGGTCGGCACCACCCGGACCGCCTTGGCGCTCAACGCGTCGACCTGCTCGGCCACCGGTCGGATGTTCTTGTTGTTGGGGAGGACCACCACCTGCTCGGACTCCAGGGCGTCGACCACCTTCAGGATCTCGGCGGTCGAGGGATTCATGGACTGGCCCCCCGGGACCAGGTGGTGGACCCCGAGGGAGCGGAAGATGCGGCCAACGCCCTCGCCGGTGACCACCGCCACCACCGCGGTGGTCGGCACCTCGCCGGCCGGCTCCTCGACCGGCTCCTCCCCGGCATGCTCGCGTACCCAGCGCTCCTCTTCGACCTGCTCGGAGAGGTCGGTCACCCGGATGCTGCGGGGCCGCCCGCAGTCCAGCGCGGCCTCGATCGCCGCTCCGACGTCGTCGGTGTGGATGTGGCAGTTCCAGGTCCCCTCGCCGCCCACTACCACGATCGAGTCCCCGATCCCGGCCCAGACCTCCTTGAAGTACGGGATGGTGTCGTCGGGGGCGTGGAGGAAGTACATGACCTCGTAGCGCAGACCTCGGGACAGGTCCTCGGCCAGATCGGGACGGGCCGAGAGGGTCGGTGCGGGCACCGAGGCGATCGCCGGGGGCTCGGGGAGCGGACGGCCGTCGAGGGCCGAGAGGAAGGCGTCGAGCAGGAGGACGTACCCCGCCCCCCCGGCGTCGACCACGCCGGCCTCGGCAAGCACCGGCAGCATCGTCGGCGTAGCCTCCAGGGCGCGCCGTGCCGCGTCCCGGGCCGCCTCCAATGTCCGGCACAGGTCGGCACCCTTGGCGCAGGCGGCCCGGGCCCCATCCCCGGCGGCGTGGGCGACGGTGAGGATGGTTCCCTCGACCGGCCGGACCACCGCCTTGCGGGCCAGCTCCGACACCTCGGCCAGGGCCTCGGCGACCTCGGCCGGTCCGGCCCCCGGCGACGCCTGGATCCTCGAGCTCACGCCGCGCAGCAGCTGGGAGAGAATGACGCCCGAGTTCCCCCGGGCCCCCATGAGCGAGCCGTGCGCCACCGATCGGCAGACCTCCGACACCGACGCGTCGGGCCCCAACGCCCCGAGCTCGGCCACCACGGCCTCCATGGTCAGTCGCATGTTGGTGCCGGTGTCGCCGTCGGGCACGGGGAACACGTTCAGCCGGTTGATGACCTCCTGGTGAGCGGCCAAGACCTGGTGATAGCGCGCCATCGCCTCGCGCAGGTCCGTCGGGCTCAACGCTTCGGCTGCCCCCATCAGGGCGATGCTAACCTTGAGGCTCGCTTCGACGGCCGGTCGACGCTGAAAGACCGGCCCGTCGGGCAACCCGAGAAAGGATCGTCCATGGCAGCGGTGTGCGAGCTCTGCGGGAAGCGACCCTCCTTCGGCATGCACCTCAGCCACTCGCACCGGCGGACCAAGCGTCGCTGGGACCCCAACGTCCAGCGGGTCCGGGCCATGGTGAACGGGACCCCCCGTCGCCTCCACGTCTGCACCTCGTGCATCCGGGCCGGACGGGTCGTGAAGCCCCCGCGCCGAGTCATCCCGACCAGCTGAACCCCGCGCTCACAGCCGGTGTTGGTAGCCGGTGGCCGAGAGAGTGACCGAGCCCAGCCGGTGTTCCCGTCGGTCCCCGGTCAGGGTCCCAATGCGCAGCGGTGGACGGAGCCGGGCCGCCGCGAAGGCGTCCTCGAGCCGGCCGTCGTCGGGCGCCGCGATCAACAGCTCGTAGTCCTCCCCACCCCCGAGCGCCTCGGCCTCGGTCGCCCCCTCGGCCACCGGCACCTCGTCGAGAACGAAGCCGACCGCTGAGGCCCGTGCCAGGCGGTGGAGGTCGAGGCCGAGGCCGTCGGAGATGTCCATCATCGCCCGGGCACCGGCCGCCCGGGCGGTGCGCCCCTCGGCGAGGCGCGCCTCGGGACGTCGGTGGGCCCGCTCCAGGTCCTCGGACCCCAGGACGCCCTGCCCGTCGCGCCGAGCCCTGA
>DAHUZS010000049.1 GCA_027315045.1 Acidimicrobiaceae bacterium | reverse complement strand
GCAAGGGGACGAACTCGCCGGGCGCGAGCACCCCCCGCATGGGGTGGCGCCAGCGCAGGAGCGCCTCCACACCGATCGGCCGGGTTTTGGCCAGGCGGAACACCGGCTGGTAGAGGAGGAAGAACTGCTCCTGTTGGAGCGCCGAGCGGAGCTCGACGCTCACGGCCAGGCGGGCACGGGCGGCAGCGTGCATCGTCGGGTCGAACACCGCGAGACCGTGGCGGCCAGCGCGCTTGGCGTCGCTGAGGGCGATGTGGGCGTCGCGCAGGAGGTCCTCGGCGCCTTGCCCCGAGCCGATCGCCACGCCGATCGTGGCGCTGAGGCGTACCAGCGCGACCGGCGCCGGGACGCAGGAGAGCTTGAAGGGCGAGGAGAGCTGGGCCAGCAGCCGCTCCGCCAGGACCTCGGGCCCGGCCGCCAGCGAGTCCCCGCTGGCCAGGACGACGAACTCGTCACCGGCCATGCGACCGAGGGTGTCCTCCGGACCGAGGGTGGCGGCAAGGCGATCGGCCACCGAGGAGAGCACCTCGTCCCCGGACCGGTGGCCGTAGGTGTCGTTCACCCCGTTGAAACTGTCGAGGTCGATCACGAAGGCCGCCGCGACGCGCGCATCGCGTTCGGCCCGTTCGAGGAAATCCTTGGCCCGCTGCACGACCAGGTCCCGGTTCGGCAGCCCGGTCAGCGAGTCGTGCAGCGCGCGGTGCTCGAGCTCGGCGTTCTTGCGCTCGATGGCCTCGAACGCCCGGCGCCGTGAGCGGAAGAGCACGACGATGAGCGCGACCAGAAGGACGATCACCACCAGGTCGGCGAGCACCCCGATGCCCTGCACGGTGGCCGAGGCGTTGGCGGGCACGACCGAGATCGCGGCGCGCCATCGCCCTTCGGGGCCGACGGAGACGGTGTGCTCGGTGGCGCCGCTGCGCTGCGGGCTGGTCGAGGCGACGAGGAAGGGTCCGCTCGGGCCACCGTAGGAGAGGGTCACCGCCACGCCGTCCGTCCCCCCGACCACCGGCTGGAGGATCGGGAGCGCGCTGAACACCCCGTCCACCCAGCCGAGCAGGGCGTCGGCCCGCTGGCCGGAGGAGCCGAGCGGGGCCCCGGGGGCGTAGATCGGGAGCACCAGGTCGAAGAGGCGGTCGGCCACCGAGGTGTGCAGGGCTCGGTCGAGGTTCGGCCGCAGGTCGGTCACGGCCTGGGCGCCGGTGTCCTCGGTCTGGGCGAAGACCCCGGCGGTGTTCCCGGTGCAGTAGTCGTGCTGGTTTACGAGGGCCGCGCGTTCGGCGGTCTGCTCGACGGCGGCTAGGTCGCGGCTCCCGGTCGGGCTGACGACGGCGTCCCGGGTCAGGCAGTAGTCGGCCCGCGGACCCTCGGCGGCCAAGGCCGCCGAGGAGACCGCCACGCCAGCCGGTGGGTCTGCCCGCACCTGGGCCTCGAAGGCGCCGAGGGCCGTACCGGGCACCTGTTCGATGTACTGGAGGCTGAGGACCCCGGTGTCCCGCATCGCCGGGACGTGCCGGTAGAGCCGTCGGAGCTCGGCGTTGGACATGGGCGCACCGCTTGCGACCAGACCGGCGAGGGTCGCGATCAGGTCCTCGTCGCGCTGGATGGCCCCGGTGAGGGAGGCCTTGGCGGTCTCGGTGGTGGTCGCCACCTCCCGGTTCTGCTGATCGGTGATGTAGCTGCGCCACTGGAGCGCCCCGAGGGTCGACGCCGCCAGGCCGAGGACGAGGACGCCGGCGGCGAGGGAGCGGGCCGGGGTGGTGACGGTGCGGAGGGCCCGGGACCTCCCGGGGCCGGGGTTGGGGTTGGGGGTCCGAGAGGTCCAGCGCCGCGGCCAGGGCGGCCCGAGACGGAGTGCGGCGCGCGTGGCTCTGTATGGTACGGCCACCCAAGGTGAGCACTGGGGGATGGTCCCCGGCCGGTCACCCGGGCCGGCCCCAATCAGCTGGCTTCGCTGGTGGAGCTCATGTTGAAGTCGGCCACTCTCAGTGGTGGCATCCGAGTCCGGTTGACCCACTCGCCGAACTCCCGTCCGAGCGCCCGCCGGCTGGCGCCGACCTCGAGGGTGCGGCCCAACAGGTCGACCGGGCTCTCGTTGAACCGGAAGTTGTTGACCGCCCCGACCACCTCGCCCCGCTCCACCAGGTATACGCCGTCCCGGGTGAGCCCGGTCAAGAGCAAGGTCTTCGGGTCGACCTCCCGGATGTACCACAGGCAGGTGAGCAGGAGGCCCCGCTCGACGTGGGCCACCAGGTCCTCGGTGGTGCCGGCGGCCCCGTCGAGTTCGAGGATCAGGTTGTCGACCGGGGGGGCGAACCGGGCCCCGGAACGCTGCGCCCCGGCCCGGTGGTAGCGGAGGTTGGCCAGCCGGCCCGACGACAGCCAGTCGGTCGCCCCGACCTCGAGGCCGTTGTCGAAGACCGAGGCCTCCGAGGAGGACGCCGCGACGGCGAGGAACGGCGCGCAGGCGAGGTCGGGCGCCGCCGGGTCGCCGTAGAGGTGGAAGGGGAGCGGGCAGAGCGGCTCGCCGACCTTGGTGCGGCCGCCCGGCGCCGAGAACACGCTGCGCCCCTCTTCGGCGTCCTGGCCGCTCGCCGACTCGACCAGGTCGATCATGAGGTCGGCCACCGCGTCGGGGGGGAGCACCACCTCGTAGCGGCCGGCGGGGAGCGGGACCTGTCGCTCGGCCCACGCCAGACGGCTGCGTAAGGTGGTGTCGAGGGCGCCGACGTCGAGGGTCGAGAGGTCGGCGGCGGCCTCGGCGGCCCAGGCCGACCGCGTCCCGTCAGCGCTCCGGGCGACGATCTGCAGCGCGCCGGTCGGCTGGGCGTGACGGCGCCGGAGCCCGGTCGAGCTCGCGAGGTAGGTGGTGTCGAGCTGGTGCTCGACGAACCCGGCGAGCACCCGGCTCGATGAGGCCGCCGAGGAGAAGGCGTCGCGCAGCCGCTCGAGGATCGGCGCGAAGGCGCCGACGTCGCCCTCGGCCGGGTCCTCCCCGTAGTCGGCGTCGGCGACGCCTTCGATGAGGGGTGCCGCGTCGGGGCTGGGGGGCGAGTTGGCCGCGTCGTCGGCCGCTGCCGCCACCAGCTCGGCGACGTCCACGTCGCCGCTGCCGATCGCCACCCCGGCGGCCAGGCCGCCGTCGACCTCGCAGATGCGGATCGCCACCACCCGGCGGTCCCGGCGGCGCCCGTTGGTGGTGGCCGAGTTGTTGGCGAAGCGCACCTCGGCCTGGTCGGACTCCTCGACGATCACGATGCCCGGCGCGCCGCCGAACGCTTCGAGCGCCCGCTCGGCGACCTCCTGGGCGGACGGGAGGCTCACCGGCCCGACTCCTCCTTGGTGTTGAGGACCCGCACCTCGCGCACGAGGGCGGCCGGACAGCCGTGGCTGACCGGCGCGACCTGGCCCGGCTGTCCCTTCCCGCAGTTGAAGGCTCCGCCGAGCAGGTAGGTCTCCTCCCCCCCGAGCGCGTCGAGGGAACCCCAGAACTCGGTGGTGGTCGCCTGGTAGGCGACGTCCCGGAGCTGCCCGGCCAGCTGGCCGTTCTTGATGGCGAAGAACCGCTGCCCGGTGAACTGGAAGTTGTAGCGCTGCATGTCGATGGACCAGCTCTTGTCGCCCTCGACGAAGATCCCGTCGGACACCTGCGAGATCAGCTGGTCGGTGCCGGGCCCCCCGGGGGCGGCGGCCAGCGAGACGTTGGCCATCCGCTGGATGGGGACGTGCAGGGGCGAGTCGGCGAAGGCGCAGCCGTTGGACCGGGCCATGCCGGTGGCGGCGGCGATGGCCCGGTCCAGCTGGTAGCCGACCAGGGTCCCCGTCGAGACCAGGTCGAAGCGCTGCGCCTCCACCCCCTCGTCGTCGATGGCGACGGTGGCCAGCCCGTGGGGCGTGGTCCGGTCGCCGGTGATGTTGAGGGCCGGAGAGCCGTAGGCGAGGCTCCCCAGCTTGTCGAGGGTGGCGAACGAGGTGCCGGCGTAGGCCGCCTCGTAGCCGAGAGCCCGGTCGAGTTCGGTCGCGTGCCCGATCGACTCGTGGATGGTCAGCCAGAGGTTGGTCGGGGCGATCACCAGGTCGTAGCGCCCGGCGGTGGCCGAGGGGGCGGCCAGCTTGTCGGCGAGGAGCCCCGGCAGCGCGTCGAGCTCGGACTCCCAGTCCCACCCCTCGCCCTCCAGGTACTCCCATCCGCGGCCGGTCGGGGGCGCGAGCGTCCGCATGGTCTCGAAGTCCCCGCCCTCGCCGAGGGCCACCGCCTCGAGCCGGGGGTAGACCCGTACCCGGTGCTGGCGGGCGACGGTCCCGGCCAGGTCGGCCAGGTACTTGTCCTCGGTGACGGCGAGGACGGCGGCCGAGACGTGGTCGACCGCCGGGGCGTCGAGCAGTCGCCGGCTCCAGTCGGCGAGCCGGGCGATCTTGGCGCCGAGCGGGACGCCCACCGGATCCCGCCGGTAGGGGGAGCTCCAGGTCACCTCGCCGTGCCCGTGCTCCCGGGCCAGCACCACCCGTTCGGTGGCCGCCCGGGCGGCCACCTGGGCCATGCCCACCGCCCCCTCCACCAGGTCACGCGCGGAGGAACGGTCGCCGGCCACGGTGGCCGCGAACCCGATGGCGCCGTCCCGGACGACTCGGAGCCCCATGCCAGACTCTGTGTCGTCGGCGGCCGTCTCGAGCTCGCCGTCGCGCATGGCGACGGCCTGGGACCGGATCCGCTCCACCCGCAGCTCGGCGTGCTCACACCCGGCCCGCCTCGCGTGCTCGAGGACCGCGTCGGCCATCCCGGGTTCGATCTCGAAGGGATGGGCCGGCGTGGCGGGCACGCTTCGGAGACTAGGGTCCCGGACCGCTGCCCGACAGTCCGACCGGCCGGCGGCATGCCGGCACCGGGGCTCCGGGTCAAGACGGCGGCCGTGGCGGTGCTCACGTCGCCAGCGCCCGACCCGCGATCGACTGCTTCTACGTGCTCGGCCCGCGCTCGGGTCTGCACCTCGCCGACGTGAACCTGGCCCTCGGCGACCTGGTGGCGATGGTGCAGAAGGAGCCGACCGCCTAGGGCCACCGCCGCCGGTGAGCCGGCACGTGCTCAGCAGACGGCGCGGGTCTTGGCGTCGGAGCGGGGCCGGGGCGCCCGGGTCCTGACCCGGCGAGCGGCCCGGGGCCGGGCGGCCGCCGGCGCGGGGGGGTGAGCCGGCGGTGCGCCGGCCGCCAGCTGGTCGATGGCGGCGCCGATATCGCCGACCAAGGCCGTGGCCAAGTCGCGGCTCAGACCCTCGCGCACCACCACCCGCAGCACCTCCACCTGCTCGGCGTCGGGTGCCATCTTGTAGGCCGGTACGATCCACCCTCGCTGGCGCAACAGGGCCGAGAGGGAGAAGACGCTCACCGGGGGTGAACCGACCAACGAGAAGCACACCACCGGCAGGTCGGTCCCCGAGGCCACGACGCGCACGTCGGGACGCTTGGCCAGCTCGCCGGCGATCCAGCGGGCCGTGCCGGCCAGGGCCTCCATGACCTCGCGGTAGCCGGAACGCCCCAGCCGGATGAGGTTGTAGTACTGGGCCACGATCTGGGAGGCGCCCCGGGAGAAGTTCAGGCTGAAGTTGGCGTGGCTGCCGCCGAGGTAGTCGACCTCGAAGATGAGCTCCTCGGGCAGGTCGCGCTCTTCCCGCCAGATGATCCAGCCAACGCCGGGGTAGACGAGCCCGTACTTGTGGCCCGACACGTTGATGGAGCGCACCCGCTCGAGGCGGAAGTCCCACGCCAGCTCGGGCTGGAGGAATGGGGCCACGAACCCGCCGCTCGCCGCGTCGACGTGGATCGGCACGTCGAGCCCGTCTCGGGCGCAGCGCCGGTCGAGCGCCGCCGCCAGCGCGGCGATGGGCTCGTACTCCCCGGTGTAGGTGCTGCCGAGGATCCCGACCACGCCAATGGTGCGCTCGTCGACCATGGCCATGGCCTCGTCGACCCCGATCACGAACCGGTCCTCGGTGAGGGGCACGAAGCGCGGCTCGACGTCGAAGTAGCGGGCGAACTTCTCCCAGCACACCTGGACGTTGGCCCCCATCACCAGGTTGGGACGGTCCTCGGGCTCGCCAGCCGCTCTCCTCGCCGCCTGCCACCGCCACTTCATCGCCAGGCCGCCCAGGTGGATGGCCTCGGAGGACCCGACGGTGGCGCAGCCGACGCTGCGGTGGTGCTCGGGGGACGCGAAGAGCCGGGCCAGCATGCCCACGCAGCGGTCTTGGAGCTCGACGGTCTGGGGGTACTCGTCCCAGTCGATGGCGTTCTT
>DAHUZS010000047.1 GCA_027315045.1 Acidimicrobiaceae bacterium | reverse complement strand
AGCAGCGCGATGCGGCGCTGGTAGATGATCTCTGCTGGGGTCACGGTGATGGGCTCCTTGGTCTCTTGCTCGAAACCACAGAGTCCATCGCCGGACCCCTCCAAGGGGTGGATGTGCAACCTCAACTCATGGACCGGAAGGACTAGCGCACCGTCTTCTCCTCAACCGGCCGGGCCGGGGAGAAGGCCCCCGGTGTCGCGCCGGTCTCGGCGCGGCTGATCAGGGGAAGGAGACCGGAAGCGATCGCGGCCCGCGGACCTGGCCCCCCGCCCACGTCACCTCCACCCCCTCAACCGGCCGGAAGGTGGGAATCCTGGCCAGCCACTCTTCCAGGGCGACCCGAACTCCATCCTGGCGAGGTTGGAGCCTGCGCACCGATGGATCCCGACGCCGAAGGCGACGTGGCGGTTGTGCTTCCGGTCCAAGATCACCTCGTCGGGTCGTTCGAATGCCTCGGGATCGCGGTTGGCGGCCGGGAAGCTGAGAAGGACCTCGTCGCCCTCGCGCATCGGACAGCCCGCGAACTCGGTGTCCGATCTGACCTGCCTGACCATGGTGACCGGGGAGTAGGCGCGGAGCAGTTCCTCCACCGCCAGCGGCATCAGCATCGGCTCGTCGACGAGCCGGGCGGCGTCCTCGGGATGGTTGACGAGGTGCCACCGGGCGGAGCCGATCCCGCTCCACGTGGTGTCGATCCCGGTGATCAGCACCAGGGCCACGATGCCGAGGACGGTCCCCACGTCGATCGGCTCTCCGTCGTGGGTGGCACCGAGCAGCTTGCTGATCAGGTCGTCCCCCGGCTCCACCTTGCGCTGCTCGACCTGCTCGAGAGGTAGGACAGGAGCCCCATCGCCCCGGCCTGGGCGCGGTCGGTGTCGTCGCTGAACTCGAGGACGTCGCGCACCATCCGGTGAAGGTGTCGGACATGCCCTCGGGGACGCCGAGGACCTTGGCGATGACCCGGACCGGGATCTGTTGGGCGTAGTCGGCGGCAGCGTCGGCGCTCCCCTGGTCGATGAACTTCTCGATCAAAGACGGGGGCCACTCGGGGGAACCCCGTCTTGGGGTCGGTGCCCGGCTCGGGTCGCCCGGCCACCTGGCCATCGCCGGTCGACCAGCTCAGACGACGAAGTACTTGGCCGCCGGGTGGGAGCAGATGATGGCGTCGGTCGTCTGTTCCGGCTCGAGCTGGAAGTTCTCGCTGATGCTCACCCCTATGCGGCCCCCGTCGAGCAGGTCGACGACCTTGGCATTGTCGGCGAGGTCCGGGCAGGCGGGATAGCCCCACGAGTAGCGACCGCCCCGGTACTGCTGGCGGAAGAGCCCGGTCAGGGTGGGACCGTCCTCGTCGGCGAAGCCGAGCTCCTCGCGGACCCGCCGGTGCCAGTACTCGGCCAGTGCCTCGGTCATCTCGACCCCCAGCCCGTGGAGGAACAGGTAGCGCTGGTACTGGTTCGTCTGGAACAGCCGTGCTGTCTCCTCGGAGAGTGCGCGCCCCATCGTCACTAACTGGAAGCTGGCCCAGTCGCCCTCGCCCGAGGAGACGGGGCGGAAAAAGTCGGCGATGCACAGCCACGGCTCCTTGGCCTGGCGGGGGAAGGCGAACCGGGCCAGTTCCTCGGCGCGGGCTTCGTCCTTGTAGAGCACCAGGTCGTCACCGTCGGCGTTGGCGGGGAAGTGGCCCCAGACCACCTGGGGGACGAGGAGGTCTGCCTGCTTGACCAGGTCCAGTTGGTCGCGCAGGACCGCCGAGACCCGCTCTTTGAACTCGGCGTCGGACTCCTTGCGGGTCTTGTCGGGGCGGAAGCCCCACTGGTTGCGGAACAGGGAGGTCAGGTTGAGGTACTCGGCAATGTCGTCGAGCGGGATGCCCTTGGCTACCCGGGTCCCGATGAAGGGCGGGGGGAAGAGCTTGTTGTCGGTCGCAACGGCCGGCGAGCGGTCGGGCGCGTCGTCCGGACCGACCTTCACCAGCAGCCCGGAGCGGGCCGGGACGTTGCGCTCCGAGACCACCCGCCCGAAGTCCGCGTCGTTCGCGCCGGCCTTGATCTCCATCAGCCGGTCCATCGTCCGCAGGCCCTCGAAGGCGTCGCGTCCGTAGAAGACCCGACCGTGGTACACGGTGCGCAGGTCGCGCTCGACATAGGTGCGGGTGAGCGCGGCCCCGCCGAGCAGGACGGGGATCGCCGAGAGCTTCCGGTCGTTCAGCTCCTCAAGGTTGTCCCGCATGATCAGGGTGGACTTGACCAGAAGGCCGCTCATGCCGATGGCGTCGGCCCCGCGCTCTTCGGCCGCCGCGATCATCTCGCCGATGCCGACCTTGATGCCTAGGTTGACCACGTCGTAACCGTTGTTGGTGAAGATGATGTCGACCAGGTTCTTGCCGATGTCGTGCACGTCACCCTTCACGGTGGCGAGCACGATCGTCCCCTTGCCGCTCTGGTCGGCTCGGGCCATGTGGGGCTCGAGATAGGCGACGGCCATCTTCATGGTCTCGGCCGAGGAGAGGACGAAGGGGAGCTGCATCTCTCCGGAGGCGAAGAGATCGCCCACCGTGCGCATCCCGGCCAAGAGGAAGTTGTTGATGATCGAGAGGGCGTCGAAGCCGCCCTCGAGCGCGCTGTCCAGGTCGGCCTCGAGGCCGGTCCGGTGGCCGTCGACGATGCGCTGCTCGAGCCGACGTTCGACCGGCCAGTCCAGGTGCTCGTCCCTCGGTCCCGACGAGACCGAGACTCCCTCGAAGAGGGCCAGGAGCTCCTGGAGGGGGTCGTAGTCGGCGCGACGGCGGTCGTAGACGAGGTCCAGGCACACCTCCTTGACCCGGTCGTCGATCTTTGCCAAGGGCAGGATCTTGGAGGGTTGCACGATGGCCGCGTCTAGGCCGGCCTCGACGCACTCGTGCAGGAACACCGAGTTCAGCACCTGTCGAGCCGCCGGGTTGAGGCCGAAGGAGACATTGGAGAGCCCGAGGATCGTTGACACCCCGGGCAGCTCGGCCTTGATGCGCCGGATGCCCTCGATGGTCTCGAGCCCGTCGCGCCGGCTCTCGGCCATGCCGGTCGAGAGGGGCAGGGCCAACGGGTCGAAGAACAGGTCCTCCGGCTCGAGCCCATAGCGCTCGAGGGCGATGGACGCGATCTGCCTGGCCGCCCGCAGCTTCCACTCTGCCGTCCGGGCCTGGCCCTCGGCGTCGATGCACGTGCACACCACAGCGGCGCCGTAGGTGCGGGCCAGCCGCAGGAAGGTGTCGAGGCGGGTGCCGGCTCCGTCACCCTCCTCCAGGTTGACCGAGTTGAGGACGGGCCGGCCGCCGAGCCAGCGCAGCGCGGTCTCGGCGACCGGGCCCTCGGTCGTGTCCACCATGACCGGCACGCTCGACTGGGTGGCGAGCCGGCTGGCCAGCTGCTCCATGTCGGCGACCCCGTCGGCGCCGGTGTAGTCGGCGCACAGGTCGATGAGGTGCGCGCCCTCCTTCACCTGGTCCCGGGCGATCGCCACGCAGGTGTCCCAGTCGCCCGAGAGCATGGCCTCCCGGAACTGCCGGGAGCCGGTGGCGTTCGCCCGCTCGCCGACGACGAGGAACGAGGTGTCCTGGCGGAACGGCGTGGCCGAGTAGATGGAGGTGGCCGCCGGCTCGGGGTCGGGGTGCCGGCGGGCCGGCACCGCGTCGGCGCAGGCCGCCACCACCGCGGCCAGGTGCGCCGGGGTGGTGCCGCAGCATCCCCCGACGGCGCTGACGCCGAACTCGGTGATGAAACGGTGGTGGTACTCAGCCAGTTCCTCGGGCTTGAGGTCGTAGTGCATGGCCCCGTCGACCACGCTCGGGAGCCCGGCGTTGGGCTGGACGGCGATCGGAACCGTCGAGTTGGCCGACAGGTGGCGGAGGGCCTCGCCCATCTCGGCCGGGCCGGTCGCGCAGTTGAGGCCGACGGCGTCGACCCGCATCGCCTCGAGGGTGGTGAGGGCGGCCGCGATCTCGGTGCCCGGAAGCATCCGCCCGGTCAGCTCGATCGTGACCTGGACCTGGATGGGGACCTGGGTGCCACGGGCCACCATCGCCGCCCGGGCACCGTTGATCGCGGCCTTTGCCCCGAGCAGGTCGTAGACGGTCTCGACCAGCAGCAAATCGACACCGCCCTCGAGGAGGCCGAGCGCCTGCTCCTCGTAGGCGTCCCGGAGGTCGGCATAGGAGATCTGGCCGAGGGTGGCGAACTTCGTCCCCGGTCCCATGCTCCCGGCCACCCAGATCGGCCGTTGCGGCGTCTCGTAGTCCTTGGCCACCGCCTTGGCCAGCTCGGCCGCGGCCCGGTTGATCTCCCTCGCCCGCTCGGCGATGCCGTACTCGGCCAGGACCACCGAGAAGGCGCCGAAGGTGTTGGTCTCGATTGCGTCTACCCCCACGTCGAGGAACGAGCGGTGCAGGTGCCCGACGATCTCGGGAGCGGAGAGGGACAGGATCTCGAAGCAGCCCTCGAGGTGGGGGTCGCCGAACGTCTCGGCGCCCAGAGCGAGCGCCTGGAAGCTGGTGCCCGCCGGGCCGTCGAAGATCACCACTCGCTCGCGCAGCGCCCGCAGGTAGCTCGAGGAGGCCGTGTCGAGGCGGCCGAGAAGCTCGCCGGCGGAGGTCATGGGCCTCCCAGGGTAGTGGGGCCCCCGGTAGCATCCCCGACGATGCCCATCTACACGCGCAAGGGTGACGACGGCACGACCGGGCTGCTTTTCGGCGGCCGGGTCCCGAAGGACTCCTCGCGCATCGAGACCAACGGGGCCGTCGACGAGGCCCAGGCGGCGATGGGGATGGCCCGGGCGGAGGCAGAGCCCGGTTCCGAGCTCGATGGGCTCCTGGTCTTCCTGGAGCACGACCTCTACGTGTTGATGGCCGAGGTGGCCACGGCCGATGAGAACCGTCACAAGCTGGTTCCCGAAACCTCCTTGGTCACCGCGGCCATGGTGGAGGAGCTCGAGCGGCGGATTGACGAGCTCACGGCGCGCACGTTCATGCCCGCCGAGTTCGTGATCCCAGGGGCCAATCGTCGGTCGGCCGCTCTGGACCTCGCCCGCACGGCCGTCCGTCGCGCCGAGCGGGTCGCGCTCGCCCACACCGTCGCCGGCTCCCTGGTCACCACATACCTCAACCGGCTCTCTGACCTCCTCTGGACGATGGCCCGGTGGCAGGAGGGCGACGAGCACCCGGCAGCCCGGCGGGCCGGCCGGGCGGGAGAGCGGCCATGACCCTGGTGATCGAGGTCCGCGAGGCATCCCGGGCACCGGACGCCGGCCCCATCGGGCTGTTCGCTTTGGCTCTTGCCGGCGAGAGCACACCGAGCGTGCAGACCGGCCCCTCGGCGGACCAGGTTGACGCGGGGCTCCCGCGCCAGCTCGACGCGGCCGAGTGCGCCCGGGAGGGGTTCGGGGCCAAGGTCGGCCAGGTCCTGCGGGTCTCCGTCTCGCCGGGACGGTGGGCCCACGTGGTCGGCCTGGGCGACCCCGGGGGGCTCGAGCCCGACCGCTATCGCCGGGCGATGGCCGCCTTCGTGCGCTCCGCCGGCCAGGGGGGCGAGGCCACCATGATCGTGGCGCCGGGGGCCCCGGGGGCGGCGCTGGCCGAGGGCGCCGTGCTCGCCGCCTACCGGTTCGACCCCTACCGCAGCCAACCTCCCCCCGGGCCGCTCGAACGCCTGGTCCTAGTGCCGGCCTCGCCCGACGACGAGGCGGCGCTGCGCGACGAGGTGGCGCTCGGGGTGTCCCGGGCCGACGCCGTGGCCTTTGCGCGCGACCTGGTCAACACGCCACCGAGCGACCTCGACCCGAGCGAGTTCGCCGCCCGGGTGACCGAGCGTCTGGCCGGCTTGGCCCGCACGAGCGTCGAGGTCTGGGAGGGCGACCGCATCGCGTCCGAGCGCCTGGGTGGCCTCTTGGCGGTCGCCCGCGGCTCTTCGGAGCCGCCGCGTCTCGTGCTGGCCCGCTACGAACCGGCTTCAATCCCCGAGGGCGGAGCCGGGCCCCACGTCGTATTGGTGGGGAAGGGGATCACCTTCGATTCGGGCGGGCTGTCGCTCAAGACGCCCGAGGGCATGACGACGATGAAGACCGACATGAGCGGCGCGGCGGTGGTCATGGCGGCACTGTCGGCTTGCGCCGAGCTGTCGGTCGGCGTCCGGGTGACGGCCATCGCCATGGTGACCGAGAACATGCCCGGTCCGAGTGCGCTCAAGCCCGGCGACGTGTTCCGGGCCCGCAACGGCAAGACCATCGAGGTCCTGAACACCGACGCCGAAGGGCGGTTGGTGCTGGCCGACGGGTTGTCGCTGGCGTCCGAGCTCGAACCCGACGCGATCGTCGACGTGGCGACGCTGACCGGTGCCCAGGTGATCGCCCTCGGCCGCTCCATCGGGGCGCTGTTCGGCAACGACCCCGCACTGACCGAGGCGCTGCGCGAGGCGGGCAGGCGTGCCGGTGAGCCTCTGTGGCCGATGCCGCTCTTTGAGGAGTACGCCGAGCACATCGACTCGGACGTCGCCGACATGAAGAACACCGGGCGCACCGGCGAAGCCGGCTCCATCGCCGCCGCCATGCTGCTGTCCCGGTTCGTGGGCGAGGGGCCGTGGGCGCACCTCGACATCGCCGGCCCGGCGCGCTCGGCTGAGTCGTCGGGCTACCTCACCAAGGGGGGAACGGGGTTCGGCGTCCGGACCCTGCTCGAATACCTCCAGGACTTCTCCGCCACCAGCTGAGCGCTGCAGGTCGCCGCTCGACCCGGTCTATCCCAGCGCGGCCTGGAGGATGGCGAGGACCGCGCCTGTGCTCGGGTTGAGCACGACCACGGCGCCGTCCTTGTTCGGGCCGGGCAGGCCGTTCAGCTCGTTCGCCGCCACCGGTTGCGGTGTCGGGTCGATCGTCAGGGTTGCGGACCGTCGGCGCGGGCAGGTTCAGCACTTCGCTCAAGTGGTCGGCCGAGCGTTTGTAGTCCCAGCTGCTCGCTGTTGACGGCCCCGATGCCGGTGTCGTGGAAGGAGAAGGAGCAGGTCCCGACGATCTGGGAGTACAGCGACCCCTCCGGGTAGCGGCGTTGGAACTGGGAGGTCTTGGCCCCCTTTGGGCGATCCTCACCGACTCTGATGTTGTTGTCGGCGGCGAGGGAGGCGCCGCGCTCGTTGTTGAAGGTCGGCGCCCGGTTGACCGGGTTGTTCCCCGAATGGGCGAGGGTGTCGGCCTGTCGGAACTGGATGTTGGTGAGCTGGACGAACCCCAGGGCAAAGCAGAGGATCAGCCAGCCCCAGCCAGCGGATGCGGCGACCCAAACCCTCTCCCTCCGCCGACCCGAAGGGCTCTGAACAACTTGGGGTGACCGACGGTCGCGCTCAGTCGGACTGGAGGATCTCGCCCTCCGAGGACCACGCCCACCGGGCCGCCTCGAAGGCGATCGCCGGATGCGAGCCCCGCCGGATCAGGTGACGCTCGATGGCGGCGGCGTCGACGCCCAGTTCGCAAAGGTCCAGGGCCACCAACTTGGCGTGGCGACGCCGACGGGACGAGGGGTCCGCCGCCGCCATCTCGGCCAGCCAGTCCCGGTGTTCGATCTGCAGGGTGAAGGGGAGCCGGATCACGAGGCGTCGCCACAACATGGGCATCCGGGTCCGGACCGCGAGGACCTCGGGGTCCGACCACCGGACCAGGCCGAAGTGGAGGCATCGACGCAGGCCTCGCCACAACGGGCAACGATCGTTTCCGGTCCACACGAGTCCGAGGCACGTCGCCATCTCGGCCATGTCGAGGTCCAATCCGCCCGGGTCGGCCTCGAGAAGATCGGCAAACCTGCGGATGAGCCAGGTGGCGGTGGGTCCGAGCACCGGCAGCCAGAACCGCTCGACGTAGCGCGAGCGCGGGTCGACGCCACAGAGCGGCCCACGGAGCGCCGGGTCCTCCCACGCCTGGACCCAGACGGTGCGAGATCGGCCGTCGACCACCGGTTCGATCGGCGCCGCTCCGGTCCTCGGTTGATCGATGGCCACGACGCATGGTCGAGCACCGTCTTTGCCGCGCACCTTGCGCCGGAGCTTGCCGCCGACGGTTAACGGCGCTGGGTTACCCAGGACGGGCCCATTAGGGTTCTGCCAGGTTGGAGATTGGAGGAGTGATGGAGCGGTTCGAGGAGCGCATCGCGGTCGTCACCGGCGGCGGGACCGGCATGGGGCGCGAGCTAGTCCGACAGCTCGCCAAGGAAGGGTGCCACGTGGCCACGTGCGACGTGTTTGCCGAACCGTTGGACGAGACGCGGGTGTCAGCTCTCGCCGACGCGCCGTCGGGCACCCGGGTCAGCACCTTCGTTGCCGACGTCTCCGACGAGCGCCAGGTGCTGTCGTTCCGAGACGCCGTCTCGACCGAGCACACCACCGACCACATCAACCTGCTCTTCAACAACGCGGGCATCGGGGGCGGGGGAAGCATGATCGGCGACGACCGTGCCGACTGGGAGCGCACCTTCGGCGTGGACTGGGGCGGGGTCTACAACTGCACCCGGGTCTTTCTGCCCATGCTCCTCGCGTCCGAGGAGGGCCACCTGGTCAACACGTCGAGCATCAACGGTGTGTGGGGCTCGATCGGACCGACCACGCCCCACACCTCCTACAGCGCGGCGAAGTTTGCCGTTCGCGGCTTCTCGGAGGCGCTCATCGCCGACTTCCGGGTGAACGCTCCGCACCTGCGTGTGTCGGTGGTCATGCCCGGTCATATCGGGACGTCGATCGTGCTCAATTCGGCGAAGGTGTTCGGCCGAGACGCCGATTCGATGGACGACGAGGATCTCGAGCGTGTACGGCGCCAGCTCGTCTCCCGGGGCCTGCCGGCCGACGGGGTGTCCGATGAGGACCTGCGCAAGGGAGTCCAGATGATGGGGGAGGCGTTCCGTGACCACGCGCCCACCAGCGCGGCGCAGGCGGCCACCATCATCTTGAACGGGGTGCGGGAGAACCGGTGGCGGATCCTGGTCGGCGAGGATGCCGAGCGGATCGACGCCGAGGTCCGGGCCGACCCCGAGCACGCTTACGACGTCGAGTTCTGGGAGCGAATCCGGGCCAAGGGCCTCTTCGGCGGCTTCGGCTCCTGAGCGGGCGGGCGTATCACCACCGCGACCGATGCAACGCACCGGCACCGGGGGCCGGTCGGCGGGCGAGTGAGGCAGAGGGGACGTCCTGGCCGTCGGGGCGGCCCATGACGACCGCCCCGAAGAGCCGCCACTCCTCGGGCACCCCGCGTGAGCTGAGCAGTGCGGCCTCCCCCCGGAAGCTGCCCAAGAAGACCGCTCCGAGCCCGGCGTCCTCCGCGCCGAGGAGGAGCAGCATGGTCGAGAAGGCGGCGTCGCCGAACCAGTAGGGCACCGGCCAGGCAGCCTTGCCCCCTTCTCCGAGGTCGACGGGACCGAGTCCCGACCCCCGCTTGTCGGCCTCGCCGTACCGCTCGACATAGGCGCTCGGCGAGCACAGCGAGAGGGCGACGAGCGGGGCCCTGGCCAGTCCCGCGAAGCGGCTCGAGGTTTGGCGCCACTCGGGCGTGGTGGTCTGCGACCAGTACGCAGCGGTGTCTGGCCCTTCGAGGACCAGCCAGGCCACCCCCCTCGTGTTCCCCGCCGAGGGTGCCCGCAGGGCGTCGTCGACCAGGCGCCCGACCAGGTCGGGGTCCAGCCGGTCGGCGGCGAAGCTGCGGACCATCCGGCGCCTCCGGATTGCCTGGGTGAGCTCCACGGGGCTCCTTTCGCCCGCCGGCCAGCGTGCCTGGGGCGGGAATCATGAGCGGACTGGTAGGGTTTTACCCCAAGCAAGTTCGTCCCAGTCTGGGGGTCCGATGCCTAGTCCGCGAGATCTGCTGAACGCCGTCAAGGCCGTCATCGCCGAGATCGAGCCAGAAGAGGCCGAGCGCAGGGTCGGCACCTCGATCTTCCTGGATGTCCGGGAGCCCGACGAGTACGACCAGGGGGCGGTGGTCGGAGCGGTGCACCTGCCCCGGGGGAACCTGGAGTTCCAGGTGGAGGGCAAGCTCCCCGACAAGAGCGCGCCGATCGTCGTTTACTGCGCCGGCGGGGTGCGATCCGCCTTCGCCGTCCACACCATGGAGCAGCTCGGCTACACCAACGTGTCGTCGCTGATCGGGGGCTTCAACCGGTGGAAGGAGGGCGGCCACCCCTGGGAGACACCCCGCACCCTCACCCACGAGCAGCGGAATCGTTACCAGCGCCACCTGCTGCTCCCCGAGGTGGGTGAGACCGGCCAGCAGAAGCTCCTCGACTCCAAGGTGCTCCTGCTCGGGGCGGGCGGCCTCGGGTCCCCGGCCGCCCTCTACCTCGCCGCGGCCGGGGTGGGCACCATCGGGATCATCGACATGGACGTCGTGGACGCCTCGAACCTCCAGCGTCAGATCCTGCACAACATGGACCGGATCGGCGAGCGCAAGGTGGACTCGGCCAAGAAGACCCTGACCGCTATCAACCCCGACGTGAACGTGTCGACCTACGACGTGCGGCTCGGCGCCGACAACATCTTGGAGATCATCGACGGCTACGACCTCATCGTCGACGGCACCGACAACTTCCCGACCCGGTACCTGGTCAACGACGCCTCCCTGCTCAAGCGGATCCCGGTCGTGCACGGCTCGATCTTCCGCTTCGAAGGCCAGGTGACCATCTTCGACCCCTACAACGGACCCTGCTACCGGTGCCTCATTCCAGAGCCGCCCCCCGCCGAGCTGGCCCCGTCGTGCGCGGAGGCCGGGGTGTTCGGGGTGCTGCCTGGGATCGTCGGCTCTATCCAGGCGCTGGAGGCGATCAAGCTCCTGCTTGGCCTGGGCGACTCGCTGGTCGGCCGGCTCCTCGCCTTCGACGCGTTGGAGGAGACCTTCCGGGTCTTCAAGGTCCAGCGCGACCCGGAGTGTCCGGCCTGCGGCGCCGACGCCGGCGAGATCGTCATCGCCGAGTACGACGAGCTCTGCATGCCGCACCCCAAGGAGGCTCCCTCGCTCGCGCGGGCGTAACCTGGGTCGGTGACTCCCGAGCGCCAGGGAACCGAGCGCCGCACTGACTCGGGCATCGAGATCCGTCCCCTCTACGGTCCCGGCGACCTCGGGGCCTGGGACCCAGAAGACGCCCTGGGCGAGCCCGGCCGGGCGCCCTACACGAGGGGCGTGCGTCGCGATATGTACCGGGGGCGCCTCTGGACCATGCGCCAGTACGCCGGGTTCGGAACGGCCGAGGCCACTAACGAACGGTTCAAGTTCCTGCTCGGCGCGGGGCAGACCGGGCTTTCCTGCGCGTTCGACCTACCGACCCAGATGGGCTACGACTCCGACCACCCACGCTCGGAGGGCGAGGTTGGCAAGGTCGGCGTCGCCATCGACTCGCTCGCCGACATGCGCCTCTTGCTGGCCGGCCTTCCGCTCGACGAGGTCACCACGTCGATGACGATCAACTCCACGGCGGCCATCCTGCTCCTCCTGTACCAGCTGGTAGCCGAGGAGCAGGGGGTCTCCGGTGAGCACCTCGGCGGCACCATCCAGAACGACATCTTGAAGGAGTACGTCGCTCGAGGGACCTACATCTACCCACCGCGCCCGTCGATGCGGCTCATTACCGACACCTTCAACTACTGCGCCGCCAACCTGCCCAACTGGAACACCATCTCGATCTCGGGTTACCACATCAGGGAGGCCGGTTCGACGGCTGTCCAGGAGCTGGCGTTCACGCTGGCCAACGGAATCGCCTACGTGGAGGCGGCGATCGCTGCCGGCCTGCAGGTCGACGCGTTCGCGCCGAGACTCTCATTCTTCTGGAACGCCCACAACAACCTCTTCGAGGAGGTCGCCAAGTTCCGCGCCGCCCGACGGATGTGGGCCCGGATCATGACCAACCGGTTCGGCGCCAAGGACGAGCGCTCGAAGATGTTGCGCTTCCACACCCAGACCGGTGGGTCGACCCTCACGGCCCAGCAACCCGAGAACAACGTCGTCCGGGTGTCGATCCAGGCGCTGAGCGCGGTGCTCGGGGGCACCCAGAGTCTCCACACCAATGGTTTCGACGAGGCACTGGGCTTGCCGACAGAGCGGGCGGCCAAGATCGCGCTGCGGACCCAGCAGGTCATCGCCTACGAGTCTGGGGTCGTCGACACCGTCGATCCGCTCGCCGGCTCGTACTTCGTCGAGTCGCTGACCAACGAGGTCGAACGGGCCGCCTCCGAGTACCTCGACCGCATCGACGCCATGGGTGGGGCGGTGGCCGCGATCGAGGCCCGGTTCATGCAGGACGAGATCGAGCAGGCCGCCTACGCCCACGCCAAGTCGGTCGATGACGGCGAGACCGTCGTGGTCGGGGTGAACCAGTTCGTCGAGGAGAGCCACGAGCCGACCGACGTCTTCCCGATCGACGCCGCGCTGCAACGGGCCCAGGTCGAGCGCACCGGGCGGGTGCGGGCCGAACGAGACCAGCGGGAGGTGGACGATGCCCTCGGCCGGGTGGCCCAGGCCGCGGCGGGCACCGAGAACCTCCTCGTCCCGATGAAAGAGGCTCTGCGGGCGATGGCCACCCTGGGCGAGGTCTCCGACGTGTTGCGGGCCGAGTTCGGCGTCTACGAACCGGTCTGAGCGGGCCCTTCTCGGCCCCGGTTGCCTGGCGTCCTTCGGTCAGGGCCCCGCGCGGTTGAGCAGGCGCTCTCGCACGCTCGGCGTGGTGGCGGCGTCGATCGCGGTCCAGGCCAACGCCAGTGCCCCGTCGTAGAGCGCCGAGTCGGCTGAGGGCGTCGCGCAGGCCGAAGCGAACTCGCGTTGGTGGTTGACCGCCCCCTTGGCGTCGATCCCGATGAGCGGGTGGATCGTGGGCACCTGGAGCGAGACATTCGCCATGTCGGTCGACGCGGTGGGGAGGTCGAGCCCCTGGTCGTCGGCGCCGAAACTGCGCCCGAGCGCCTCGGCGTTGGCCCGGTAGGCGCCCAGCAGATCGGGGTCCGACTCCATGTGGGTGTAGACGGGGGAGAGGACCTCGAAGGAGACTTGCGCCCCGCTGGCGAGCGCCCCCGCCTCGAAGCAGCGCCGCACCCGGGGCTCGAGCCGCTCGAGACCCTCGAGTGACGGGGCCCGGCACATGAACCGGCCTCTCACCCGGGCCGGGATGATATTTGCGGCCTGGCCGCCCTCGGACACGACCCCGTGGGCCTGATCGCCTGGATGGAACTGCTGGCGGAGCAGTGACAGCGCAACCTGGGCGACCACCATGGCGTCGCCGGCGTTGACGCCTTCGTAGGGTGCGGCCGAGGCGTGGGCCTCCTTGCCGGTGAAGTGGACGTCGAAGTGGGAGACGGCCAGGCACTGCGCCGCCAGCCAGTCGGCCGGCCACGGGTGCACCATCATCGCCAGGTGGGCGTCGTCGAACGCGCCGCGTTCGAGCATGAGCACCTTCCCGCCGCCACCCTCTTCGGCCGGCGTCCCCAGCACCTTGACGGTCAGCCCGAGGTCGTCGGCCACCTCGGCCAGCGCCAGGCCGGCACCGACAGAGGACGCGGCGATGATGTTGTGCCCGCAGGCATGGCCGACCTCGGGGAGCGCGTCGTACTCGGCGCACAACGCCACCACCAGCGGGCCCTCGCCCGAGCGGGCGCTGAACGCGGTGGTCAGCTCGCAGACGCCGGCATCGACGGCCATGCCGTGGCTGGCGAGGGTCCCGGTCAGTCGCTCGAGCGCAAAGTGCTCCTCGAAGGCCAGCTCCGGGTGGTCGTGGATGTCGTGGCTGAGTTCGACCAGCTCGTCGCGCTGACGTTCGAGGGCCCGCCGGACCCGGTCCTTCAGTTCTGCGGCGGTGGCTGCCATGCGGCCAGGTCTACTCGATGACCGCGACGACGTCACCGCCGCCGACCGAGGCACCCTCGCTCACCCGCAGCTCGGCGACGGTCCCGTCCTTGTCGGCGGCGATGGCGTTCTCCATCTTCATCGCCTCGAGGATGCAGATCGTCTGGCCTGCCTCGACCGTGTCTCCCACCGAAACCAGCACCCGCACGATCGTCCCCTGCATGGGCACGGTGATCGTTCCGGTGCCGGTCGCGCTCGGTGTGTGGCTCCGGCTTCGTCGCGGGGCCGGGCGGGCGAGCGAGCCGCGGGGACCGGCTTCGAGGTCCGGAACCCACAGCTTGACCCGGTAGAGCCGCCCGTCCACCTCGGCCGTCACCTCCCGGAGCACCTTGGCGTCGCCTTCGGGGTCGGGGTCGTCGACCTCGGGGGCGGACGTGACCCTGGAGAGGTCGAGGGTGTCCTCGACCCAACGGGTGGAGTGTGTGGCTTGCGCGAAGTCCGGGTGGCTCAGGATGACGGTGTCGGCCGGGATGGTGCTGGCCACTCCTTCGATCCGAGTCTCTTCGAGGGCCCGGAGCATCCGCTTGCGGGCCGCTTCCCGATCGGGCGCCCACACCGAGAGCTTGGCCATCAGGTTGTCGTAGTGCTGGCTCACCGTGTCCCCGACCTCGTACCCGGTGTCGAAGCGGACGCCGGGTCCGGCCGGGGGGGTGAACCGGAGGATCGTTCCGGGGGACGGGAGGAAGCGCCCGCCCGCCGGGTCCTCGGCGTTCAACCGGACCTCGATGGCGTGGCCGTTCGTCATCACGTCGTCCTGGGTGAAGTCCAGGGCCTCACCGCCGGCGATCCTGAGCTGCCACGCGACCAGGTCCAGCCCGGTCACGAGCTCGGTGACGGGGTGTTCGACCTGCAGGCGGGTGTTCATCTCCAAGAAGTAGAAGTGCCCGTCCTGGTACAGGAACTCGACCGTGCCGGCGTTGGTGTAGTTGCAGGCCCGGGCGACCTTGACCGCCGCTTCGCCCATGGCCGTTCGGATCTCCTCGGGGAAATCGGGAGCCGGGCACTCCTCGATCAGCTTCTGGTGGCGCCGCTGGCAGGAGCAGTCGCGCTCGCCCAGCCACAGGACGTTGCCGTGACCGTCCGCCAGCACCTGCATTTCGATGTGCCTCGGCCACTCCAAGTAACGCTCGAGGTAGATCTCGTCCCTCCCGAAGGAGGCCTTGGCCTCCCGCTGGGCCGAGGCCATCGCGTCGGCCGCATCGGCGGGCGCGGGGACCACCTTCATGCCCCGCCCGCCGCCGCCGTACGCGGCCTTGATCGCGACCGGCCAGCCGAACTCCTCGCCGAACGCGACGACCTCGGCCGGATCGGTGACAGCTTCGGAACGCCCGGGAACCCCGCTCACCTCGGCCCGTTCGGCGGCCAGCCGGGCGCTGATCTTGTCGCCCATGATCTCGATGGCCTCGGGAGGTGGACCGACGAAGGTCACCCCCTTGGCCACGATGGCCCGGGCGAAGTCGGCGTTCTCGGAGAAGAAGCCGTAACCCGGGTGCACCGCGTCGGCGCCACTGGCCTCAATGGCGCCGAGGATCGCATCGACGTTCAGGTAGCTCTCGGTGGCGGTCAGGCCGCCGAGCGCGTACGCCTCGTCGGCCATCCGCACGTGCAGCGAGTCCCGGTCCAGCTCCGAGTAGACGGCCACGGTTCCGAGACCGAGCTCCCGGCAGGTCCGCATGATCCGTACGGCGATCTCGCCGCGGTTGGCGATCAGTACCTTGTCCAGCACCTGGTTCCTCTTGGTCGCCGCTCGACGGCTGAACACGGCGTGCCGCCACGATCCGGTCTTTCGGCGCATACACTGGCACGGCACCGAGGGCGGTTGCCACGTCGGCCCCGGGCCGAAGGGACAACGGCGGTGACTGGCCAGGCACCCATGAACGACCCCGGTCCCCGGCGCAGGTTTGTCGACGTCCGCTGGTTTGATCAGCTGGACTCCACCAACACCTGGCTCCTCGACGCGGCCGGCACCGGGGCGCCGGAGGGGACGGTGGCCGTGGCCGACCGCCAGAGCGCCGGGCGCGGCCGGCTCGGGCGGCGCTGGGAGTCCCCCCCGGGCTCGGGTCTGCTGGCCTCGGTCCTGTTCCGTCCGCACCTCGACCCGCTCGAGCTGTTCTCGGTGTCGGCGCTGGTCACCCTCGCGGCCCGAGCCGCCATCGCGGAGGAGGCCGGCGTGTCGGTCGATGCCAAGTGGCCAAATGACCTGGTTGCCGGCGATCTCAAGTTGGCCGGGGTCCTGGCCGAAACCCGGGGGGTGGGCGGCGAGGACGTTGCAGTGGTCGTGGGGATCGGTATCAACGTGAGTTGGCCCACGCCGGGGCCCGAGGCGACCGAGCTCAACGCCACCTGCCTGGAGTCGCTGTGCGGGCACCCGGTCGACCGCAGGAGGCTGCTCGAAGCGATGCTCGGCTCGGTCGAGCGCCGACGGCACCAGCTCGACGTCGCCGATGGGCGGGCCGTACTTCTCGATGAGCTGGAGTCCTGCACCGTAACCGTGGGTCGGAGGGTCCGGGTGCAGACCTCGGCATCCACGCTCGTCGGGACGGCAGTGGGTCTGGACCCGAGGGGACAGCTCATCGTCGAGGTCGACGGCGCCCAGCGGGTGGTGTCGGTCGGCGATGTCGTGCACCTGCGCTGATCGCTCACCGCCCCCGGTCGCGCGGGGTGGGGCGAGTAGGGTGGACCATTCTATGCGGCTCCTGGTCACCGGGGGAGCGGGTTTCATCGGCTCCAATTTCGTCCGCCACTGGGTCCATGAGCACCCGGACGACAAGGTGGTCGTCTACGACGCCCTGACCTATGCCGGAAACCGGGAGAGCCTGACCGACCTCGAGGGGGCGATCGAGTTCGTGCACGGCGACGTGGCCGACGCCGACCGAGCCTCGTGGACCCTGCGGGAGCACCGGATCGACGCGATCGTCCACTTCGCCGCCGAGTCGCACAACAGCCGGGCGGCACTCGACCCGGGGCTCTTCTTCCGCACCAACGTGATCGGGACCCAGACGCTGCTCGAAGCGGCCCGCCAGCATGGCGTGGCCCGGTTCCATCACATCTCGACCTGCGAGGTGTACGGGCAGATGGCACTGGACGATCCCGTCGCGTTCACCGAGTCGAGCCCGTACCGGCCCCGCACTCCCTACAGCGCGTCCAAGGCCGGTGCCGATCACGCCGTCCGCTGCTATGCCGAGACCTTCGGGCTTCCGGTGACCATCACTAACTGCGCCAATAACTACGGGCCCTACCAATTCCCCGAGAAGCTCGTGGCGTTGTGCACCACCAGAGCCCTCGATGACCACCCCCTCCCGCTCTACGCGTCGCTCGACCACCGGCGGGAGTGGTTGCACGTCCTCGACCACTGCCGGGCCATCGAGAGGGTGCTCCTCGACGGGGAAGTGGGCGAGACCTACCTGGTCGGCAGTGGCGTGGAGGCGACGATCGAGCAGATGGTCGACCTGGTCCTCGCCGCCGCGGGCAAACCCCCATCGTTGAAGGAGATCGTCCCGGACCGTCCGGGGCACGACTCCCGCTACCTGCTCGACTCGACCAAGCTGCGTCGTGAACTCGGTTGGGCCCCGCAGATCGCCCTCGAGGAGGGCGTGGCCGCGACCGTGGACTGGTACCGGGCCAACCGGGCCTGGTGGGAGCCGTTGGCCCAACTGGCCCCGGTCGACGAGCACGCCTGGAGCAACGGGAGCGCCGGGGGACGGTGAGGGGTTCCCGGTGCGCCGGGGGGGTCTCGCCACGGTGAAGGTCCTCGTGACCGGCTCGGCCGGGCAGCTCGGCCGGGACGTCGTGGCGGTCCTCGGGCGAGACGAGGCGGTGGAGCTGCTTGCCGCCGACCACCGGACGCTGGCTATCGACGACCCGGTCGCCGTGGCGTCCTCGATGGACGCCTTCCGGCCCGACGTGGTCATCCACTGCGCGGCCATGACCGACGTCGACCGGTGCGAGCGGGAGCCCGCGCTGGCCCAGGCCGTCAATGCCACCGGGACGGCGAACGTCGCCCGGGCCACTGTCGCGGCCCGGTCCCACCTGGTCTACGTCTCCACCGATTACGTCTTCGACGGCCGGTCGTGCCGCCCGTACACCGAGACCGACCAACCCAACCCGATTTCGGTCTACGGACGGACCAAGCTGGCCGGGGAGCGGGCGTGTCCGCCAGAGGCCACCGTGGTGCGCACCTCGTGGCTCTCGGGGGTCCACGGCGCCAATTTCGTCACGGCGATCCTGAAACTGGCCGACTCGCCGGGGGAGCTGCGGATCGTCGATGACCAGCGGGGCTCGCCGACCTGCACCGCCGACCTCGCAGACGCGCTCGTCGCGCTCGCCAACGACCGGCGCCCCGGCCGCTTCCACGTGACCAACGCCGGCGAAGCGAGCCGCTACGAGCTGGCTCGGGAGGTCGTGGCCCGCTTCGGCGGAGACCCGGACAGGGTCCGGCCGATCGCCACCGCCGAGCTCGATCCGCTGCGGCCCGCCGCCCGCCCCGCCTACTCGGTGCTCGACAACTCGGCATTCGTGGCCGCCGGGTACCGGGCGCTGCCCGATTGGCGCGACGGCCTCGCCCGTTTGCTGGTCGGGCTGGAGGGGCGGGGGGGGTGAGCCCGGAGCAGCGTTCGTGCTCGGCAGTGGTCGTCGACTACGACACCGGGCCGTACTTGCCCGAGTGCCTGCGCTCGCTGACCGACGAGGGAGTCGCTCGGCCGGTGGTGGTGGAGAACGGCGACGCCGACGACGCCCGGGCCGCGCTGGGCGCCGCCGGCCTCGAGCGGACCCCGCTGATCGCCACCGGCCGGAATCTCGGCTTCGGGGCCGGGGCCAACCGGGGGGTCGCCGCCACCGGGGAGACCGAGTACCTGCTGATCTGCAACGCCGATCTCGCGCTCCACGCCGGGGCGTTGACCGCCCTGGTCTCGGCACTGGACGACCATCCGGACTGGGCGGTGGTGGGCCCACGGATCCTCACCTCAGAGGGGGTCCCCTACCCCTCGGCCCGGCTCTTCCCCGGACCGGTGGTGGCCGCCGGCCATGCCCTCTTGGGCGCCGTCTTCCCGAACAACGCGTTCACCCGCCGCTACCGGACCCCGTACCTCCAGGGGCGGTCGGCCGAGGTCGACTGGGTCTCGGGCTCGTGTTTCCTCGCCCGCCGTAGCGCCTTGGAGCAGGTGGGTGGGTTCGACGAGCGGTACTTCATGTTCGCCGAGGACATGGATCTCTGCTGGCGGTTGGGCCGTGCCGGCTGGAAGGTGGGATTCGAGCCTTCGGCCGAGGTCACCCACCACGAGGGGGTCTCGCGGCAGCATCATCCCTACAAGATGACGCTGGCCCACCACCTCTCGGCCCTGCGTTTCGCCGCCGGCACCCTGGCGGGCCTCCGCCGCGTCCTCCTGCCGGCCGTCGCCCTCGGCCTGGCGGCACGCCTGGGGGCGGTCTGGTCGGCGACCTTTCTGCGGCGGGCCCGGGAGCGTCGCCGGGCACCGATCGGGCCCCGGCCCGCGTAGGATCGGTGTGGGCTCGGTACGGGTCTGTGGTTGAAAGTCGAGGCCAGTCGCAGGCGAAACGACCCACGTAAGGCAACTCTTGGTTGCTGAGCATGGTGCGATTTAGACGTAAGTCCTGCCTGTCCCGCCCGACGGTCGGGTGATGACGGAGACGGGGTGACGCGAGCCGTGGTTGGGACCGAAGGGCCGAAGGCCGCCGGTCCCGGGGCCGCCAGCTCTGCAGCAGGCGAGTGTGGGGGCAAAGACCAGGTCAGCCGTACCCAGCCCACGACGTCCACCCGGCCCGATCGGGCGAGAACCCCCAGGTAGGATCGACAAAAGCATGAGCGTCCTCACCAAAGTCCTCCGCGCCGGCGAGGGGAAGAAGGTTCGGCGGTTGGCCGAGCTCGTCCCCTTGATCAACGCGCTCGAAGAGGAGATGGAGGCTCTCGACGACGAGGCCCTCAGGCACAAGACGACCGAGTTCAAGGAGCGGATCGAGCAGGGCGAAACCCTCGACGATCTCTTGATCGAGGCGTTCGCGGTGGTCCGGGAGGCGGCCTGGCGGGTGCTCGGCCAGCGCCACTTCGACGTCCAGCTCATGGGCGGGATGGCGCTGCACTTCGGCTGGATCGCCGAGATGAAGACCGGCGAGGGCAAGACCCTGGTCTCGACCCTGCCGGTTTACCTGAACGCCCTGGAGGGCCGAGGCGTCCACGTGGTCACCGTGAACGATTACCTGGCGAGCCGGGACGCCGCCTGGATGGGCCAGTTGCACAGTTGGCTCGGACTGACCGTCGGCCGGGTCGGGCCGGACATCGAGAACCCCGCCGACAAGCGGGCGGCGTACGACGCCGACGTCACCTACGGGACCAACACCGAGTTCGGCTTCGACTACCTGCGGGACAACATGGCCCGTTCCACCGATGCCATGGTCCAGCGGGGCCACGTCTTCGCCATCGTCGACGAGGTCGACTCGATCCTGATCGACGAGGCCCGGACCCCGCTCATCATCTCGGGCCCGGCCGACGAGGCGGCAAAGCTCTACTACCAGTTCGCCGCGATCGTGCGGAACCTGACCCGAGACGTGGACTACGAGGTCGACGAGGAGAAGAAGATCGTCGTTCCCTTGGAGAGCGGGATCGAGATCGTCGAGAAGCAGGTCGGAGTGTCCAACCTCTACGACGCGGTGGCGGTCAACTACGTCCACCAGCTGACCCAGGCTCTCCGGGCCAAGGAGCTCTACCACCGCGACAAGGACTATCTGGTGGATCAGGGCGAAGTGAAGATCGTCGACGAGTTCACGGGCCGGACCCTCGAGGGCCGCCGCTGGTCCGAGGGACTCCACCAGGCGGTCGAAGCCAAGGAGCGGGTCCGGATCAAAGAGGAGAACCACACCTGGGCCACGGTGACCCTCCAGAACTACTTCCGCCTCTACGAGAAGCTGGCCGGAATGACCGGGACCGCCGAAACTGAGGCGAGCGAGTTCGCCGGCACCTACTCGTTACCGGTCGTGCCCATCCCCACCAACCTCCCGCTCGTCCGGAAGGACGAGGCCGACCTGGTCTTCAAGTCCGAGGCGGCGAAGTTCGCCGCAGTGGTCGAAGACATCGTCGAACGCAGTGGGCGCGGTCAGCCCATCCTGGTCGGCACAGCCTCGGTGGCCAAGTCCGAGCTGCTCTCGCGCCTGTTGTCCCAGCGAGGGGTGAAGCACGAGGTCCTGAACGCCAAGCAGCACTTCCGCGAGGCCGAGGTCGTGGCCCAGGCGGGCCGGCTCGGTGCGGTGACCGTGGCCACCAACATGGCCGGCCGGGGCGTCGACATCATCTTGGGTGGGAACCCCGAGCTGCTGGCTCGTCACGAGGTGGTGGCGCGGGGCATGACACTCGACAGCGAGGAAGGGGCGGCCGAGCTGCAAGGGATGACCACCCAGGTGGAGGAGCGGTGCCGGTTCGAGGGCGACAGGGTGCGCGAGCTCGGGGGTCTCTACGTCCTCGGCAGTGAGCGACACGAGAGTCGGCGAATCGACAACCAGCTCCGTGGTCGTTCCGGACGCCAAGGAGATCCCGGCGAGAGCCGCTTCTTCTTGAGCCTCGAAGACGACCTGATGCGCCTGTTCGCCACCGGGGCGATGAACTGGGTGATGTCCAAGGCGCTCCCCGAGGACGTGCCGATCGAGGCCAAGATGGTCACCAAGGCCATCGAGCGAGCCCAGAACACTGTCGAGGGTCGCAACTCGGAGATCCGCAAAGACGTCTTGAAGTACGACGAGGTCATGAACGAACAGCGCAAGGTGATCTACGCGCACCGGCTCTCGATCCTCGAAGGCGAGGACCTCCACGACCGAACCACCGAAATGATCGAGACGACACTGACCGCCTTGGTCCAGAGCGCCTGTCCCCGCGACTACCCCGAGGAGTGGGACCTCGAGCGTCTGTTGAGCGAGGTCAGCCAGTACTACCCGACCCAGTTCAGCGCGGCCGACCTGGCCGAGGCCACTACCGCGGCCCAGATCACCGAGAGCCTGGTGGCCGAGGCCCTCGAGTGCTACGAGACCCGGTCGGCGTCGATGCCCAATGGCGAGGAGACGGCCCGCCAGATCGAGCGTGACGTGATGCTCCAGATCATCGACCAGCGTTGGCGCGACCACCTGGCCGAGATGGACTACCTGCGGGAGGGGATCAACCTCCGGGCCATGGGACAGCAGGACCCGCTCGTGGCCTGGCAGCAGGAGGGCTACACGATGTTCGGTCAGCTCATGGAGGGCATCGACGACGACTACCTGCGCTACGTGCTCCACGTCGAGGCGGTCGTCAATCCGGTCACCGAGCCCGACCTAGCCCGGGCCACCTACGAGGCGGCCGACGACCCGGTCGCCGGCACCCTCGCCCTGGCCCCGGCCCTCCTCGCCGACCAGGGGGCGATGGTCGACCCTACGATGCAGGCCATCGCGGGCTCCGGGAACCTTCCCGACGGCGGCGCACCCCAGCTGCACGCGGTGAGGCGGTCGCCGAGCGGGGAGGAGACGCTGGTCCCCACGGTCAAAGCCCCGCACGAGAAGATCGGCCGTAATGCCCCGTGCTGGTGCGGGAGCGGCAAGAAGTTCAAGCTCTGCCATGGCGCCGCCTGAGGCGCCGGCGGCAGCCGAGCGTCGGGACCCCCTCGCGGAGCTCGATCGGTTGGCGGGCCGCCTCGAGGAGGCCCAGGGGTACCTGGGCATCGAGTCGTTGCGCCGGCGCCGGGGTGAGCTCGAGGCCGAGGCGGGCCGCCCGAACCTCTGGGACGACCCCGAGCACGGCCGCGCCGTCACCACCGAGCTGGGGCGGGTCGCCGACGACTTGGACGGCTTCGACGCGCTGCGCACGAACCTCGAGGACGCCAAGGTGCTGCTCGAATTGGTCGAGGAGGCCGTCGCCGGGGGGGCGCCGGACGCCAGCCTCTCCCAGGAACTCGAGGAGACGGTCGACCAGCTCGACGCCAGGCTCGGACGCCTGGAACTCCAATCCCTGCTCTCCGGCGAGCACGACGAGCGCGACGCCATCGCCGAGGTCCACGCCGGGGCTGGTGGGACCGACGCACAGGACTGGACCGAGATGCTGCTGCGGATGTACAGCCGATGGGCCGAGCGCCGTGGGTTCGTCGTCGAGATCGACGAGGTGACCGAGGGCAAGGAGGCCGGCCTGCTCTCGGCCACCTTCATCGTGAAGGGTCGCTTCGCCTTCGGTCTGCTCTCGGCCGAACGTGGCGTCCACCGGCTGGTGCGGATCTCGCCGTTCGACTCACAGAGCCGGCGCCAGACGAGCTTCGCCTCCCTCGACGTCATCCCGTTTTTCGAGGACCTCTCCGACGAGGTGCCCATCGACGAGAAGGACCTCCGGGTGGACACCTATCGGTCCTCGGGGGCGGGAGGCCAACACGTCAACAAGACCGACTCGGCCGTCCGGCTGACCCACCTGCCCACCGGCATCGTGGTTTCGTGCCAGAACGAGCGGAGCCAGCACCAGAACAAGGCCCGGGCCATGCAGATCCTGGCGGCGAAGCTGGCGCAACGGAATCGTGAGGAGCGCCAGGCCGAGCTCGATCAGCTCTCGGGCGATCGTACCGAGAACGCGTGGGGGAACCAGATCCGCTCCTACACGCTGGCGCCGTTCCAACTGGTGAAGGACGTGCGAACCAGGGTGGAGACCGGCAACGTCGAGGCCGTGCTGGACGGGAACCTCGACGAGTTCATTGAGGCCGAGCTCCGCCGGCGCCGGTCCGCCAGCTGAACCCGCCCTGACGGCGCGCCACCGGCCATGATCCAGTCCCTCACGCACTCGTCGCGTCCGCAGGGCGAGAAGCGGCGATGGCTGACCGGCACTCCGGCCTGGACCTCGTCTCTCCTTCGGGGAGGTCAAGACCGCTTTTCCAACCCCTGCCACCTTCACTGGCTAGTCTTGGCGGGTCTGATGCTCCTGCCTTGCGCGCCCGACCGTCTGCTCGTGCGGACGGCACCCGAGCCGGTGGCGACGCGGTACCCATGATTCGCTTCGAGAACGTCACCAAGGTCTACAAGAGCGGGACCGTCGCGGTTCGGAACGTCTCTCTCGACATCCAAAAGGGTGAGTTCGTCTTCATCGTGGGGCCCTCGGGCTCGGGCAAGACCACCTGCATCCGCATGCTGCTTCGCGAGGAGCTCCCCGACCGCGGTCGGATCTGGGTGGCCGGACGCGAGATCATCCACATGCCCAAGTGGCGAGTGCCCTACCTGCGGCGCAACGTCGGGTGTGTGTTCCAGGACTTCCGCCTGCTCCCCAACAAGACCGTGTTCCAGAACGTGGCCTTCGCCCTCGAGGTCATCGGGCGCCCGAAGAGCGTCGTCGAGACCCAGGTCCCCCAGGTACTCGACCTCGTCGGGCTGGCCAAGAAGCGCGACAACCTCCCGGGCGAGCTCTCGGGCGGCGAACAGCAACGGGTGGCGATCGCCCGGGCCTTCGTCAACCGACCGCTGATCCTCCTGGCCGACGAGCCGACGGGCAACCTCGACCCGGGGACCAGCCAGGGGATCATGCGACTGCTGGACCGGATCAATCGCACCGGCACGACGGTGGTGATCGCCACCCACGACGCGGCACTCGTCGACTGGATGCGCCGCCGGGTCGTCGAGCTCGATCAGGGCACGGTGGTGCGAGACCAGGCGCGCGGCGTTTACGGCATCGACGCCGCCACCGGGCCGGTACCCCGGACCGAGGTCGCTGCCCGAAGGAGTTAGCGGGTTGCCCCTTTCCGCCGATTACATCGTCCGGGAGACGACCACCAACCTCTGGCGCAATCGTCTGATGACGATCGCCGCGGTGCTCACCGTCGCCGTCTCGCTCGCCCTGGTGGGCGCGGCCTTGCTGCTCAAGCAGGGGGCGGCCAACGCCGAGGTGGACTGGCAGCGTGGGGTCCAGGTCACCGTGTGGATGAAGCCCACCGCCAGTACGTCGGAGACCAACGCCGTCCGATCGGAGCTCAAGCAGCTGCCCTACGTGCACGGCTGCGCGTTCTGGTCCCAGACCCAGGACTATCATGAGGCCTCCAAGCTGCTCCCGGCATCCGAGTTCTCCGCCCTCACCGTGAGCTCGACGCCGAGTTCGATCCGGTGCACCCCGAACCAACCCCAGTACGCGACGGCGGTGTACGACCGCTTCGTCCACCAACCCGGCGTCTACGCCGTCGGCTCGCCGAACTCGGCCATCCACGCCATGGAGGAGACCATCACCATCTTGCAGTGGGTCTTCGTGTCGGTGGCCCTGGTGCTCCTGCTCTCGGCCGGCGTCCTGATCCTCAACACCATCCGGATGGCCATCTTCGCCCGTCGCCGGGAAGTTTCGGTGATGAAGCTGGTCGGTGCCACCAACTGGTTCATTCGACTGCCCTTCATGTCCGAGGGCCTCGTTCAGGGGCTCATCGGCTCGGCGGCGGCGGCGGCCATCGTCTTGGGCCTGCACGCGCTGCTCAACGGGCTGGCAAATCCGGACCAGCCCGGCTCGGTGCTCTCGCAGATGCGCCTGAGCGGGTGGCAATTGTTCAGCACCGACGCGGTGGTGGTGGTGATCGGTGTGCTCATCGGCTCCATCGGCTCGGCGGTGGCAATCCGCCGGTTCCTCGAAGTCTGAGCAACCCCTCGGACCCCTTTCGCGTCGACCCTGGTCCGGGGTCCCGACCATCCCCGTTCGCTCTGGCGCTACGCCGTAGCGTTTTGACGGGACCGTTCCGTGGGGACGCGAGATCGGCTACCCGGAGAATTCGTGCGTGACTCGGTGCTGACATCGGGTCGAACCGACATCCCACTTTTGGGTGAGAGAGAAGGACATGGTGAGATCGAGGTTGTTCAGCATCCGTAGATCGCTGGGACTGGTGGCGGGCATCCTCCTTGCCGTCGGGACCTTGGCCGTGGTCGGTGCCGGTCCGGCCGGTGCCGCCGTGACCGTATCGAGCTTCGGGATCTCACCGTCGCCGGCGGCCTTCGTCTACACCGGCGCGACCGGCCAGACGGCCTCGAGCGAGACCTTCACGCTCCAGAACAACTGGTCGCCAGGGACCACGTTGACCTTCACCGTGGCGCCCTCCGACGCGGTCAGCGCTGTGGCACCCGGGAACTGCATCGCCGGTACCGCGGACTACGTGACCTACACCGCCGCCCCGACGATCACCGCGGTTGGTGCCGCCGGCAACAGCACGAGCGACGCCGCCCCGGTCTTCTCGACCGCCTTCACCAGCAATGCGAATGACAAGACGAACAACGCCTCGTGTACCAGTCTCAACGACGTCTTGAGCGTGATCATCACCAACGCCCCCGCCGGCACCTCCACTGACACCTTCACCGTCACCATCTCGAACATCACCTACTCGGTCGGGTCGACCGCGGTGACCGGGGACGTCTACTTTGTTGCGTCCACTGGGACGGCGGTGTCCAACGCCAACGTCGTCACCAAGGCGTCGGCCACCGCGAGCGGGAACAGCCCGGCGGCCACTATCGCGCGGGGAGGGACCGGATCGGTCAGCAACATCGTGGTGACCGAAACCGCGGCCAAGGCCGTCTCCGGATCCATCTGCATCACGCCGATCAGCGGGGTGACCAGCTTCACCTTCACCGCTCCCAACCCGACCACGACGGCTGCTCCGACCACAACGGGGGCCGGTACGGTGACCTCGACCGCCATCGACGGCTCCGGGGACATCCTCGTCACGGTGACGGGCTCGTCCACTGTCGCCACCACCTACACGATCAGCGGCATCAGCGTGAGCAACTCGGGTTCGGGCACCGGCCTCGCGTACGCCGCCGTGACGACCGGGGGTGCCACCTGCGCCGCTGACACCGGGACGGTCGTCGCTGCCCAGATCCCGGTCTTCAACTCGGCACCGAAGCTCAACGCGTCGATCTCGGGCCCCGACACCGACGCCACAGCGATCGCCGAGCTCGAGGCCGCCTATCCGATCGGAAGCGGCTGCGTGGCGTCCAAGACGGTGGTATTGGCCACGGACCAGAACTTCCCCGACGCGCTGTCGGCGAGCTACCTGGCCGGGTACCTCCACACCGGACTGCTGCTCACCCCGACCGCCAACCTGTCCAGTGAGACCCGGGCGGCCCTCCAGGCCGAGGGCATCACCAACGTCTACGTGGTCGGCGGTCCGCTCGCGGTGAGCCAGAACACCATTAGCCAGATCACCTCGACACCCGCCTACAGCTGCGGTGGCCCGGGGGTTGGGACCGCGACCGGGGCCGATATCAACGTCACCGGCCCGATCTTCGGCCAGACCCAGTACGACACGTCCCAGGACATCGCCGTGACGCCGCCGCTGTCGAACGTGGGCTCGATCGACCTGGCCGGTGCCTACGCCAACCAGTACAACGACACCACCGGGAACGACTCGGGGTCCCCCGGAGCCACCGGCGCCTTGAAGACGGCCATCGTCGCCTCGGGCGCCAACTTCCCCGACGCGTCGGCGGCCAGCGTCATGGCCTACTACGACCAGTTCCCGCTGGTACTGACCGACCCCAACACCCTGTCTTCTCAGGCATCGACGGCGCTCTCCGCCCTCGGGATCAAGCAGGTGATCGTGCTCGGCGGGCCCCTGGCGGTGTCCAACGCCGACGTCACCTCGATCATCGGCATGGGGATCTCGGTGATCCGCATCGCCGGCCAGGACGCGACCGACACGGCGCTCCACCTGGCCTCCTTCGAGCTCAACCAACAGGGGACGAATTTCACCGGCCTGGGCTGGGGTGCCACTGGCAAGTGGGGCAACACGGTGCTGGTGGCCCGTGGCGACTTCTACTCCGACGCCCTGGCGGGCAGCGTGCTGGCCAAACTCGCTCCGACCCCGCTCCTCTTGACCGAGGACCCAACCTCGCTCGGGACCTACCTCCCCGCCTTCTTGAACGCCGGCGGGAGCGCGGCCGGGATCGACAACCTGAACCTGGTCACCGGGTACAGCGGCAACATCCAGATCGTGCAGCCCCTGGGCGGGCCGCTGGCCCTCAATGCCTCCACGCTCTCGGCACTGGTGGCCGCCGTGGCGACCGGATAGCCGCCCCCCGCCTCCGGGCGGGCAACCCTCCCCTCTCGTGTCGAGGAGTGTCTAGCGGGCGAGCCCCGCGGCGAACATCTCGAGTGCCCGCTGGTAGGACCGGGAGGCCGCTTGCTCGTGGTAGGCGGACCCGGGGACGGCGAAGCCGTGATTGGCACCCTCGTGGATCTCGGCCACGCCCTGGTCGCCGAGCGCGCCAACCGCGTCGATCAGCGGCTTGTTCATCTCCGCCGATTGCATCCGGTCCTCGGCGCCGATGCCCACGTACAGGAGACCGTGATAGTTCTCGACGACGTGGTGCGGGGAGTCCGCGTCGTCGGTCACGCAGTATGAAGGGTGGAGGAGGACCCCGACGTTGAACTGATCGGGATGGGCACCGATCGTACGGAGCACGGAGCGCGCACCGATGCAGTAACCGATGCAGCCCATCGGTCCCTCCCGAGCGGCGGAGTCCGTCTTCACGTAGTCCAGCACCGCTTGGACGTCGCGCTCGACGTGTTCGTCGGTGGTGCCGTTGAGGATCCCCATGACCCGGTCCCGCTCGGAAGGGTCCGCCCCGGGGGCCATTGCCGCCCGCATGTCGATGACCAGGAACTGCCCGAACCGGTGGTAGCGGTCCGGAGCCATGACGTAGTAGCCGGCATCGGCGATCCGTCGGATCGCCTCTTTCGAGCCTTCGTCGAGGCCCGGCCCGTGGTGGAAGAAGAGGACGACCGGGTGCGGATCGCCACCATCTGGGTGGTCGACCACCACCCCCATCTCACCGTCGCTCGTCGGAATCACATGGATCTCTTCCATCGCTCACCTCCTGGCCGGTGTCGGAAGCTACACGACGAGGGGCCGCTCAAGGATGGACACGCGGGGATCGAGGGTTTTGCGGGGTCGGGGGTAAGGCCTCGACACGACCGGCGAAATCGGTCGGCGAGGAGCGGGGCAAGGTGACCGCGGCAAGGTGGCCGGACCGAGGAGACCGAGCCCATCGAGGAGCGCATGACCACGACGACCATCTTGATCGGCAACCTGACTCGGGAGCCCGAGATTCGCTACACGCGCGACGGCCAGGCGAGGGCGACGTTCGCTGTGGCCGTCAATCGGCCAGGCCAGAACCGCGACACCAATCACGGGCAGGAGACGACTTCGTTTTTCGATGTGGTCTGCTGGCGCGACCTGGCCGAGAACGCCGTGCTCAGCCTGGGCAGCGGGTCGCGGATCATGGTCGTAGGTCGGCTCCAACAACGCAGTTGGGAACAGGAGGGGGGTACCCCCTGCTCGAAGGTCGAGGTCGTGGCGGACGACCTCGGGCCGAGCCTGCGTTTCGCCACGGCCGAGGTCCAACCCAACGAGCGCCGCGGCGTCGACGCGCCCTCCGACACAGCGGGTGCCGGCCACGCCTCCGAGTCAGCCCGGGTGCGTCGGTGAGCCGGGCCTGCGACCGCCGTCGAACGCCGGGCGAGCTTCGACCACCCTCGTTCCGGCCGGCCGGCTTCCGGGACGTCATCGAATTCTCGAGGGACGAAGTATTCGAGTTGTGTGGCCGGCTCGTGCTCGCCCATCGGTGCCTCGTCCGGGCCGGCGACGGGTTAGCCGCCTACGAGGTCGCCTCTGTGCTCGAGCTGATCGGGCGGCGTGTGGCGATCTGAGGCCGATTAGGAGGTCTCGTTCTGCGGTGTGAACTCCAGGGCCAGGGAGTTGACGCAGAAGCGCTGACCGGTCTCGGTCGGCCCGTCCTGGAAGACGTGCCCGAGATGTCCGCCGCACCGGGTGCAATTGATCTCGATGCGGAGCATCCCGAGTGAGCGGTCGACGTGCTCTTCGACGGTGCCGTCGCGCATCGCGCGGTCGAAGCTCGGCCAGCCGGAGCTCGATTCGAACTTGTGCTCGGTCGAGAACAGCACGGCACCACAACCGGCACAGTGGAAGACCCCGTCGGAGTCGACGTGCAGGAGCTTCCCGGACCATGCCGGCTCGGTCGCGCTCTGGCGCAGGACCGCGAACTGGTCCGGACTGAGCTTGTCCTTCCATTCCTTCTCGGTGAGCTCGACCTCACGCGCCATGGGCACCGTCCTTCTCCGGATCGCTTCTGGTTGGGACCGTACCGGGCGCGGGACTCGAGGTGTGACCTCGTCACAATTGTGCACAGTGAGCAGGGGTGATGGGTCTTGGCTAGGGTTGGCGCGGTGAGGGGCGTGATCCTTGCCGGCGGGAGCGGTACCCGGCTCCTCCCGCTCACCCGCATCACCAACAAGCACCTGCTGCCCATCTACGACCGCCCGATGATCCAGTGGGCCATCGAGGCGGTGGTCAAGGCCGGGGTCACCGAGGTGATGCTCGTCACCGGTGGCGCACACGCCGGGGAGTTCCTCCGCCTGCTGGGCAACGGCCACGAGGTCGGCCTGGACCTGCTGACCTACGCCTACCAGGAACGCGAGGGTGGGGTGGCCGACGCCCTGGCCCTGGCCGAGCGGTTCGCCGCCGACGAGCCGGTGCTCGTGATGCTCGCCGACAACATCGTCGAGCGTTCCATCGCGCCGACCGTCCGCGCCTTCGCCGCCGATCCGGCCGGTGCCAGGATCCTGCTCAGCCCGGTCGAACAGCCCGAACACCTTCGTCATCTCGGGGTCCCCGAGCTCGACGAAGAAGGAAGGGTCCTCCGCATCATCGAGAAGCCCGACGACCCTCCCAGCCGCTACGCGGTGACCGGCGTCTACTGCTACGACCCCACGGTCTTCTCGGTGATCTCGATGCTCACCCCCTCCGCTCGCGGCGAGCTCGAGATCGCCGATGTGAACAACCACTACGCCGAGCGGGGTCGTCTCCGCTACGACGTGCTCGAAGGGTTCTGGGGCGACGCCGGCGAGTCGATCGACGTCTACTACGCCGTCAACGACTTCGTGCGGGCCCACGGGGCGAACAAGGGCTGAGGTCCGGGCAGACGGCCGGTGCTCGTCATGAGCCCGGACCAGAGCGGGTGGCCTACTCGACCCCTCGTCGCTCGCTCAGCCTGGAATCGGGGACGCGCCGCTCGGCCCGGTCGACCAGCTGGCGCACCGACGCCGCGATCCCGCGCCCGTCCAGACCCAGCTCGGCCAGGAGATCGTCCGGCCGACCCTGGGGGATGTAGGCCCGGGGGATGCCGAGGTTGATGACCGTCGGCATGGGCACCCCTTCGCCACGCGCCCAGGAGACGAGGGCATCGGCCAGGAACATGCCGGCTCCGCCGAAGCGGACTCCGTCTTCGACCGTGACCACGATGTCGTGTCTGGCCGCGTCGGCCAGCAGGTCGGGGTCCGGTGGGCTGACCACCCGGACGTCCCACACGCTCGTGGCCACACCTTCGGCATCGAGCTCCCGGGCCGCGTCCTCGCACGCCGCCACCATCTTGCCCACCCCGAGCAGGCACACCGAGCCGTCTCCGACCCGACTCCGGCGAGCGCACAGGCCCTGACCGACCTTCTCGACGCTTCGGCGCGGTGGCGGCGTGGTCGGGAACCGGATGACCGAGGGGCCGTCCAGGCGGAGCGCCTCGGCCAGCATCACGCCGACCTCCTCGGCGCACGAGGGGGCGAAGACGGTCATGTTGGGCATGGTCAGGGTGAGGGCGAGGTCCCAGATGCCGTGGTGGCTCGGGCCGTTCTCCCCGGTGATCCCGGCCCGGTCGAGCACGAAGACCACCGGAAGGTTGTGGAGGCCGACATCCAGGTTGGCTTGGTCGAAGGCGCGGGAGAAGAACGTCGAGTACACCGCAACCACCGGCTTGCGACCACCCATGGCCAGGCCGGCCGCCGCGGTGACCTCGTGCTGCTCGGCGATCCCGACATCAAAGCAGCGGTCCGGGAAGCGCTGCTGGAAGGCGAGCAGGCCCGTCGGCCCGGGCATGGCGGCGGTCAGGGCGACTACCCGGGGGTCGCGCTCGGCTTCGGCGATGAGGGCCCGGGTGAAGGCGTCGGTGTAGGTGGCCGCTGGCACGCTCGCCCCGGCCGGACCGCTCGGTTCCATCGCCGGGGGGGTGCCCTCCACGGTGTCGGGCTGGGAGAGGCGGGTCGCCTTCACGTCGTGGAGTCGCTGGACCTCGTCCTCCTCGGCCGGGGCGTAGCCACGACCCTTCTGGGTGAGCACGTGGACGACGATCGGCCCGTCCCAGGCCGCGGCGTTGGCGAACGCCTGTTCCATCTGGGCGATGTCGTGGCCGTCGATCGGCCCCGCGTACCGGACGCCGAGAGCCTCGAAGAAGACGTGGGGGGCCACGATCTCGCGCAGGGCGCTCGTCAGGCCGTGAACGCCGGTGGCGGCCATCTCGCCCAGGGCGGGGATGCTGCGGATGTGCCGCCGCACCCGTTCCCTGGTCTGCACGTAGGCAGGGTGGAGGCGCAGGCTCGTGAGGCTCTGGGACAGGTAGGACACGGTCGGGGCGTAGGAGCGCCCGTTGTCGTTGAGCACGACCACCACCCGGCTGCCGGAGTGGCCCAGGTTGTTGAGCGCCTCGTAGGCCATGCCCCCGGTGAGGGCCCCGTCGCCCACCACCGCGACGACGCGGCGTGTCCCGCCGAACCCGACCAGTTCGCCGCTCAGCGCCAGCGCCCTGGCCAGGCCGTAGGCGTAGGAGAGGGCGGTGGAGGCGTGACTGTTCTCGATCCAGTCGTGATCGGACTCCGACCGGTTGGGGTAGCCCGACAGCCCCCCCTCCTTGCGGAGGTCGACGAACCGGTGCCGACGCCCGGTGAGCAGCTTGTGGACGTAGGCCTGGTGTCCGGTGTCCCACAGGATGGGGTCGTTGGGGGAGTTGAACACCCGGTGCAGGGCCAAGGTGAGCTCGACGGCCCCGAGATTGGAGCCGAGGTGGCCGCCGGTCTTGGTCACCGTCTCGACGATGAAGGCGCGAATTTCGGTGGCCAGCTCGCTGAGCTGCTCGTACCCGAGAGTCCGGAGGTCGGCTGGCGTTTCGATACTCGGCAGGATCATCGGCTCACGACGAGGAGGGGGCGCACGGGGATGATCAGGCCAGGCTACCCGGCCGATCGGCCCTGACCGGGTTCGTCCTTGTCGCGACCGGCGTGGCGGGCGGTTCCCGGGCCCCCCGACCTCCCTCGCCCGGTGAGCTGGTCGATCGACCGGTGCGGGTGACCGCACCCACCCGCTCACTTCGGGCGCCCCGCCCCGGGGCCCCCAGGGGCGGTCGGTACGATACGCCGATGGCCTCTCCCCTCATCGAAGCCGACGTTCTCGAACGGGTGCTGTCGAAGGCGCTGGTCAAGGGCGGCGAGATGGCGGAGGTCTTCGCCGAGGACCGACGCACCGGCTCGGCCGTTCTGGACGACCGGAAGGTCGAGGAGCTCTCCTCGGGCCGCGAGCGGGGCGCGGGGATCCGGGTCGTGGTCGGGGAGACCACCGGCTTCGCCCACACGGCCGACCTGTCCGAGGCCGGTCTCGTGGCGGCGGCCGAGGCCGCGGCGGCGGTGGCCCGAAGCGGTGGCGGGGGGACGAGAACGGTCGGCTTCCCCCAACGGAGCACCCCGCCGCCTCGCGAGCTGGTCGCGCCGGCCGACGTCGACAAGCCGCGCAAGCTCGAGCTGTTGAACCGGGCCGACGACGCAGCCCGCTCGGTCGGCGGCTCCATCACCCAGGTCCAGGTGGGCTACGGCGACAGCCGACGCCGGATCCTGGTGGCCTCGACCGACGGCATCCACGTGGAGGACGACCAGACCCGCACCAGGCTGAGCGTGCAATGCGTGGCCACCGGGGACACCGGTATGCAGACCGGGTACGAGTCGGTCGCCCGGACCGAGGGCTTCGAGGTGTTCGACCGGATCGCGGTGGAGGACCTGGCACGGGTGGCGGCCAACCGGGCCCTCGGCAAGCTCTCGGCCCGACCCGCGCCCTCCGGGGAGCTGCCAGTGGTGCTCGCCGGGGGGAGCGGAGGGTTCTTGTTCCACGAGGCCTGCGGCCACGGGCTCGAGGCCGACCACATCGTGAAGGACGCCTCGGTCTATGTTGGCCGGGTAGGCGAGCTGGTCGCCAGCCCGCTCGTCACCCTCGTCGACGACGGGACGGTGGGGGGTGAGTGGGGCAACTTCGCCTTCGACGACGAAGGGAAGCCGTCGGCCCGCAACGTCTTGATCCGAGACGGCGTGCTCACCGACTACCTGTGGGACTGGCTCCGTGCTCGCAAGGAGGGCCGGGCCTCGTCGGGGAACGGCCGCCGGCAGAGCTACCAGCACCTGCCGATCGTCCGGATGACCAACACGTTCCTCATGGCCGGGACCGAGGACCCCGACGAGCTCGTCGCGCAGACGCCGAGGGGCGTCTACGTCGCCAAGCTGGGCGGCGGCCAGGTCAACACCGCCACCGGGGACTTCGTCTTCGGCACCTCGGAGGCCTACCTTATCGAGGACGGTCGGATCACCGCCCCGTTGCGCGACGCCAACCTGATCGGCAACGGCCCGGACATCCTCGGGCGCATCGACGCCGTCGCCGACGACTTCGGCATGATGCCGGGGACCTGCGGCAAAGATGGCCAGAGCGTCCCGGTCGGCTGCGGCCAGGCGACGCTGCGGATCACCGGGATCACCATCGGCGGGACCGCGGCATGAGCGACCTCATGACCCTGGCAGAGCGGGTCATCTCCGCCGCTCGAGGCGGAGAGGAAATCGAGGCCTACGTCGCCCGGGGCCATGACGTCGAGGTCTGTGCCTACGACGGCGACGTCGAGTCCCTGTCCTCGGCGACGACCGGGGGTGTGGGAGTGCGGGTCCTGTTGACCGGGGGGGCCGAGGGGCCGAGGCTCGGGTTCGCCTGGGCCGGATCGCTCGAGCCCGAGGTCGTCGCGGAGACCGTCCTGGCGGCGCGCGACAACGCCGCCTTCGCCACCCCCGACGCCCACCTGGCCTTCGCCACCCCCGACGGGGTCGATCCCGCCGGGCTGGACCTCTGGGACCCGACCGTCGGCGAGGTGCCCACCGACGACAAGGTCGCGCTGGCGCTCGATCTCGAGCGGCGCCTCCGGTCGGCCGACCGGAGGATCCGCCAGGTCCCTTCGGCCGACTACGCCGACGAACGGGTCGAGGTCGCCTTGGCCTCGACGACCGGGATCCGTGCCTTCAGCCGGCGCACGGGCGCCTACCTCTCGGCCGCGGCCATCGCCGGAGAAGGAGCCGACAGCCACATCGGGGTGGGATTCAGCGTGGCCCGGGGATTCGAAGGGCTCGACCCGGATCGGGTCAGCACCGAGGCGGTCGAGCGATCGACCCGGATGCTCGGAGCGGTCAAGCCGACCTCGGACCGTCTCACGGTGATCTTCGACCGCCGGGTGGTCTCGACGCTCCTCGGGATCATCTCGGCCGCCCTGTCGGGCGAGGCGGTCGTGAAGGGCCGGTCCTTCTTCGCCGGGCGGACTGGCGAGCAGGTGGCGACCGAGTCGTTCACCCTGGTGGACGACCCGACGGACCCCCGGGCCTTCCGGGCCTCCGCCTACGACGCCGAGGGGCTGGCTTGCCGCCGCAACCTCCTCGTCGAGTCCGGCGTCCTGCTCGGGTTCCTCTACGACACGGTGTCGGCCCGACGGGCCGGGACGGTCTCAACCGGTTCGGCGGTGCGGGGCGGCTACGCCGGGACCCCTGGGGTCGGCGCCCGGGCGGTGGTGCTCGCGCCGGGGGACCAGGACCAGGGGGCCATCATGTCCTTGGTCGGCGAGGGGCTCTTCGTCCAGTCGATCATCGGCGTGCACTCCGGGGTCAACCCGGTCAGCGGTGATTTCTCGGTCGGCGTCGAGGGGCTCATGGTCCGCGACGGCAGGCTGGCCGAGCCGGTCCGGGAGGCGACGGTCGCCTCCACGCTCCAGCGGATGCTCTTGTCGGTCGTGCACGTCGGTAACGACCTCGAGTGGTTGCCCGGCGTGGCGGCCGGCCAGACCGTGGCCGTCGGGGACATGCAGCTGAGCGGGAACTGACGCTCAGCCCGCTGCCGACCGGGCCGGAACCCGCAGGCTCGGCGTCGACGGCGCCGCCACCGACGCCGGCACGAGCGACCCGGCCGGGGCGGGCCGGAGAAGCGGCCCGAGGGCCAGGGCCAGGGCGCTGAGCACCACGCCGGCCTGGACGAACAGCGCGGCGCGCTCTTGGATCGGCACGAGCACCTCGTAGGCCGGCGGGTACAGCGCCCCGGTGACCACCAGCCAGGTGACGGTGCCGAGACGGAAACGCCCGCCGACGACCTCGAGCGCCACCAGCGAGACGGCGGCGGCCAGGAAGTAGTAGCTGTAGAGGTTGACCTCGAAGACCAGGCGCAGGATCAGCGACCCTGCGACGAGGGCGGTCAGCGGCACCGGATCGAGCAGGTCGTCGCCGAGCCTGGCCCGGGCGAGGACCGCCAGTCCGGCGGCGATCGCGAGCGGCAGGCCACGCGCCAGCGCGAGACGCAGGTCCCCGTGCATTCCGAGCTGGCCGACCAGCGTCTGGCCGTTCATGGTGGTGGCGTAGCGCCCGGCCAGGCTCAGGAGCATGCCCTTGCCCATGACCACGGCCAGCGGGGCCAGGACGAGAGCGCCGGTCCCGGCGGCTGCGGCCGTCAGCCGGGCTCGGGCGCCGCGGGGCGCACCCAAGATGAGCGGGATCGCGGCCAGCACGGCGTACTGCTTCGCGCAGCAGGCGAGCCCGAGGCAGACGCCGGCGGCGACCCACCGGCGCCTGACCGCCAGGGCGATCGCCATCAGGGCCATGCCCATGGCGAGCAGGTCCTCGGGGTGGAAGTACTGCATGTAGGCCGAGGCGATGGCCGGGATGGCGCCGAGCGTCCAGGTTCCGAGCAGCTCGAAGCGGGTGCCGCCCCGGCCCGACACCGAGAGGAGGGCAACGAAGCCGGCCAGGAGCGCCGGCCAGGCGACCAGGCCGGTGAGGAGGAAGGACCACTCGGGGTAGGCGGTGCCGTTGGCCCGTTGGCCGAGGGCGGGACAGGCCGAGGCGTGCACCCAGGGCCCGATCCGGAACAGCGACCCGGTGGCCGCCAGGATGCCCCCGGCGATCGTGGGGTAGAGGGGAGGGACCGACGAGCGGGCGCTGGCCGGGTAGGCGCAACGGAAGACCCCGTGCTCGACGGCGATCGCCGGCGTCGAGCTCTCCCAGGAGTCGCCGGTGGGGGTGATGGGACCGGAGGGGCCGTGATCCATGCCATACCAGACGATCAGGCTGGTGGCGAAGATGGCCGAGGCGACGATCCAGCCCGCAACCCGGAATCCCGGTGTCGTCGGCACCGAGAGATATCGATCGAACCTGCCATTTCGAAACGGGCCTGGGCCTCGCTCCTTGAGCAGGACGCCGAGCGCACGCCCGAGGAGGTTCGCCGAGGACGGCCGGTCCGACACGAAGGGCCAGCCTAAGAAGGTCGAGACGAGAACCCGGGGATGCTGGGAGGACCCGGGTGCGCGGCCCTAGCGCTAGCCGGCGGAGGTCCCCTTGTCCGTTCCGGTGCTGGCGGCGGTCGAGGCCGTGGCAGGTTCCGACGAGCCGGTGGAGCCGGCCGCGGTCGTCTTCTCCGAGCCGCCGTCGCCCGACGAGCTGTTCGCCTTCGGGCTCGACCCGTTCGAGCCGGCCTTCCGGCTGTCGGTCTTGTAGAAGCCGTTGCCCTTGAGCACGATCCCGACGTTGCCGAAGACCTTGCGGAGCGAACCGCGGCAGGCCGGGCAGGCGGTTAGGGCGGGATCGGAGAACGACTGCACCGCCTCGAAGCGGTGTCCGCACGACGTGCAGGCGTACTCATAGGTCGGCATCTGGACTCCCGGCTGGCGCTGGACTGGCACTCACAGTCTTCGACTGCTAATCCTACCGTAACGGGTCGGTCGGGGAGCCGTGCCGAGGCGGACCTAGAATCTCCACTGTGACTGACCGAAGCCTTGCGCACCTCGATCCCCTGGAAGGTGCCCGGATGGTGGATGTCAGCCCACGGGAGCCGACGCACCGCCGGGCCCTGGCTCGGTGCAGGGTGTTCATGCAGCCCGAGACGACCGCCAAGGTGGCCAACAACGCCATCACCAAGGGTGACGTCCTCGCTGCGGCCAGGATCGCCGGGATCCAGGCGGCCAAACGAACGGCCGAGCTGCTCCCCATGTGTCACCCGGTCCTGGTCGGGTCGGTGGCCATCAACTTCTCCATCGGTGATGACTACGTAGAGGTCGAGGCCGGCGTCGAGACGGTCGATCGGACCGGGGTCGAGATGGAGGCGATGACGGCGTGCACCTTGGCCGCGCTCACGATTTACGACATGTGCAAGTCCGCTGATCGCACGATGACCGTCGAGGGAGTCAGCCTCTGGGAGAAGTCCGGTGGTCGTTCGGGCCACTGGCAACGGACCCAGACGGCCGGCGCTCAGGACTGAACGGACTCTTCTGCCGACCGGACCCGGCTGATCTGGATCCGGTCTGGCCCACGATGTGGGCACGGTGGACGCTGAGGTGGTTCTCGGGGCCCGAGAGGACCACGTGATGCGCCGCTGGCCTCAGGTCGTTAGCGACGCCCCTTGCCGACGGCTCGGGCGAAGAAGTCGGGGGTGATCGGCGGCGCTGCGTGGGCGGGCTCGGCCTCGGTCTGGGCCTGCGCTGGCTGCTCGTATGGAGTGGCTCCGGTCGATTCGCCGTTCAGAGCCGACAGGGACGTCACCGCCTGAAGGTTCACGAGCAGTTCCGTAGAGTGGGTCGGGGACGAGGTGAACCCTGGCGGCGGCGGCATTGCGGCGTCGGGTACGAACCCCGGAGGCGGCGGCGGCATTGCGGCGTCGGGTACG
>DAHUZS010000046.1 GCA_027315045.1 Acidimicrobiaceae bacterium | reverse complement strand
GAGAACTCGGAGTTCTCGACACTCGACGAACTGCGGGCGGACATCACCGAGCGTTTGCAGCAGGTTCGCCTGCTTGAAGCGCGCTACGCCTGGCGGGAGCGCAGCGTGGCGGCGCTCGTCGAGTTGGTCGACGACGACGAGGTGCCCGAGATCATGGTGGACGAGGAGCTCTCGCAGCGGGTGCATGACCTCGGACACCGGCTCGAGGAGCAGAAGATGACCCTCGACCAGTTCCTGGTGGCGACGGGGCGAGACGCCGAATCGCTCCTGGCCGAGATCAGGATGGACGCGCGGCGCGCCGTCAAGGCCGATCTCGGTCTGCGGGCCCTGGCGGAGGCGGAGGATCTCGACGTGGACGAGACCGAGCTGACAGAACAGCTGGCCTCGAGCGCCGAGCGTCTGCAAATGGACGTCGACGTGCTGCGTCGGGAGCTCGACCGCAACGGGCGCATGAGCGAGGTACGCTCGGAGCAGAGGAAAGCCAAGGCGCTGACATGGCTGCTCGACCATGTGCAGCTCGTCGACGACGAAGGCCGTGAGGTTTCTCGCGACAAGCTGCAGCCGGACGAAGACGTTCAAGACGGGGGCGAAGAAGTGGAGGTTTCCGTGGAGAATCAGCAAGTCCAAGATCGAGCGCCCGAGGGAGAAGCGTCCTGATGCCGCCTTCTGCACGCGACGGTCGTCTGCGCTACAGCGATTATCTGGTACCCACCGTCGTCGAGTCGTCCAACCGGGGTGAACGGGCCTACGACCTGTATTCCCGTCTGCTGAAGGAGCGCATCATCTTCCTTGGCACCCCGATCGACGACACGGTGGCAAACCTGGTGTGCGCTCAGCTCCTCTTCTTGGAGTCCGAAGAGCCGGACCGGGACATCCACCTCTACATCAACTCTCCGGGCGGTGATATCACCGCCCTGTTCGCGATTTACGACACGATGAAGTACCTCAAGTCCGACGTGTCGACGTTCTGCTTCGGCCAGGCGGCGTCGGCCGCCGCGGTCCTCTTGGCCGCCGGCGCAAAGGGGAAGCGGTTCGCCCTTCCTCACGCTCGAATCCTCCTGCACCAGCCATACGGAGGTGCCGAGGGGCAGGCGAGCGACATCGAGCTCCAGGCCAAGGAGATCCTCCGCATGCGTGATCTCCTCAACGACATGCTGGCCGAGGACACCGGCCAAGAGCTCGACAAGGTGGCCAAGGATACCGACCGTGACTTCGTCATGACCGCCGACGAGGCGGTTCGTTACGGAGTCATCGACGAGGTGATCACGTCGAGGGAAGCCGCTCCGCTTGAAGCGGTCGGTGCAGCGTAGGACCGGACAGGCCGGCACAGGGACCGAGTCCTAGAGGGGAGTGAGCGTGGCGAAATTTGGCGAAGGTGGCGATCTGGTCAAGTGCAGCTTCTGCGGCAAGTCCCAAAAGCAGGTCAAGAAGCTCATTGCCGGGCCGGGCGTGTACATCTGTGACGAGTGCATCGACCTGTGCAACGACATCATCGCCGAGGAGCTCACCGAGTCCACCGAGCTGAATTTCGAGGAACTCCCCAAGCCCCGTGAGATCTTCGACTTCCTGAACGACTACGTCGTCGGGCAGGAGTACGCGAAGAAGATCCTCTCGGTGGCGGTCTACAACCACTACAAGCGGGTTCAGGCCCAGCCGAGCGGCGACGAGGGTGTCGAGCTCTCGAAGTCGAACATCCTCTTGCTCGGACCAACCGGGTGTGGCAAGACCCTCCTGGCCCAGACGTTGGCCCGCATGTTGAACGTGCCGTTCGCCATCGCCGACGCCACCGCGCTAACCGAGGCCGGCTACGTCGGTGAGGACGTGGAGAACATCCTGCTCAAGCTCATTCAGGCGGCCGACTACGACGTGAAGCGGGCCGAGACCGGGATCATCTACGTCGACGAGATCGACAAGATCGCCCGCAAGAGCGAGAACCCCTCGATCACCCGGGACGTCTCGGGCGAGGGGGTCCAGCAGGCCCTGCTCAAGATCCTGGAGGGCACGACCGCCTCGGTGCCGCCCCAGGGCGGGCGCAAGCACCCCCACCAGGAATTCATCCAGATCGACACCACCAACATCTTGTTCATCTGCGGTGGCGCCTTCACAGGCCTCGACAAGCTCATCGAGAGCCGCATCGGCCGCAAGGGGATCGGTTTTCGCGCCGACGTCTCGTCGGAGCGAAGCGACGACGAGATCCTGCGGAGGGTCCTGCCCGAGGACCTCATGAAGTTCGGGCTCATCCCCGAGTTCATCGGTCGACTGCCGGTCGTCAGCGCGGTATCCCAGCTCTACAAAGAGGAGCTGATCCGGATCCTCGTCGAGCCGAAGAACGCGCTGATCAAGCAGTACGCGTACCAGTTCGAGCTCGACGGCGTCGAGCTGGTCCTAACGGACGACGCGCTCGATGCCGTGGCCGACCAGGCGCTCCTCCGGGGCACCGGTGCCCGAGGATTGCGGGCCATCCTCGAAGAGGTGCTACTCGACGTCATGTACGACCTCCCCGGCCGTGACGACACCGGCAAGTGCGTGATCGATCGGGCCGTGGTGCTCGAGGGGGTCAACCCGACCCTGGTGCCGCTGAGCGAACCGCGGGCCAAGGTGCCGCGCAGTCGTCGCGCCGCTTCGTAGATCCCGCCCTGAACGGTGGGCCCCGATGAATCCCCCCTTCACCTCGTTGGCCGACGCCGTCGCCTGGCTGGACGGTCACGTCGACTTCGAATCGAAGATGCCCACCCGCCGCTCGTTGCCGACGCTCGACCGCATGCGAGAGCTGGTCCATTTGCTCGGCAATCCCGAACGCGCGTATCCCTCGGTGCACATCACTGGGACCAATGCCAAGGGCTCGACGGCGGCGATGCTCACCGCGCTGTTCGGCTCGATGGGTCTATCGGTCGGGACCTACACCAGCCCGAACCTGGAGCGGATCCATGAGCGAATCTGCCTGAACGGGGAGCCCATCGACGACGGTTCCCTCGCCGCCGTTCTCTCGACACTGGCCGGGCTCGAGGAGCTGGTGAGCGAGCGCCCGACCCGCTTCGAACTGTTGAGCGCGGCGGCGTTCGCGTGCTTCGCCGACGTCGCCGTCGACGTCGCCGTCATCGAGGTCGGCCTGGGCGGAACCTGGGACGCCACCAACGTGATCGACGCGCAGGTCGCGGTGGTGACCAACATCAGCTTCGACCACACCGAGATCCTCGGGCCCACCCTGGAGGACATCGCCCTCGCCAAGGCGGGGATCGTGAAGCCCGGCGCCGTCGCGGTGGTGGGCGAACGGGACCCGGCACTGGTCTCGATCGTCGAGACGAGGGCGCTCGAGGCGGGTGCCGAAGCGATCTGGGTCGCCGGTTCGGACTTCGCTGCGGAGGCCAACCGGCTGGCGCTCGGCGGCCGTCTGGTCGACCTCCGGACTCCGTCGCGCCGCTACCCCGAGGTGCTGGTCTCGCTCCACGGTCCCCACCAGGGGGAGAACGCCGCCTGCGCCCTGGCGGCGGCCGAAGCCTTCTTTGCCCGGTCGCTCGACCAAGACGTGGTGGAGGAGGCCTTCTCCTCGGTGAAGGTGCCCGGTCGCCTGGAGGTCGTCGGGCACCAGCCGCTGGTGGTGCTCGACGGGGCCCACAACGTCGCCGGGATGGAGGCGCTCGCCGCCGCCCTGGGCGAGGGGTTCTTGGTCGATGGTCCGGTCGTTGCGGTCATCGGGATGCTCCGAGGACGGGACCCCAGGGCGATGCTGTCGGCCCTGGCCCCGATCAGCCTGCGCACCGTCGTCGCTTGCACCCCCGACTCGCCGCGGGCGATCGCCGCCGAGGAGCTGGCCCTGGAGGGTCGGGCCCTCGGACTCGACGTGGAGATCGGCGGCACGGTCGCCCGGGCGGTCGAGCTGGGTCTGGCCATGGTGCCCGAGGACGGCATGCTCGTGGTCGCCGGCTCGCTCTATGTCATCGGCGACGTCCGTTCCATGCTGGTCGACGCGGCGCGCCGGCACTGAGCGGCTCGGGTTCGGACCTTGGAGCCGGACGGCCGGCGTCCCTCGGTCTCTGCCCGCCCGGTCCGCTTCGGACCACGAGGAGCGACCGGCACGAGCACCCCCCACCGCTGACTCGCGAAGGGCTGCTGGTAGTGTCCTCGACTCGTGGAGCGGACCCTCGTGATCGTGAAGCCCGACGCGGTCGAACGTGGCCTGCTGGGCGAGATCCTGCGCCGGTTGGAGGCCAAGGGCCTGCGTTTCGTCACCGCCGAGCTCGCCACGATGCCCGTCGAGGTCGGCGCGCGCCATTACGAAGAGCACCGGGGCAAGCCGTTCTACGACGAGTTGCTGGCGTTCATCACCCGATCGCCATCTTTGGCGGTGGTGGTCGAGGGACCGGCCGGAACCCACGCCATCGTCCGCAACCTCATGGGGGCGACGGACCCCAAGGAGGCGGCCCCGGGCACTATCCGCGGCGACCTCGGGACCGAGCTCCCCGACAACCTCGTGCACGGCTCGGACTCGCCCGAGTCGGCCGCTCGGGAGATCGCCCTCTTCTTCCCCGACCTGCTTTGAGGGGAGCCGGGGCGGCTCAGCCCCAGACCTCCTGGGCCACCTCGACGACAAGGGCGAGCTTGGCCACTTCCTCGTCGTAAGTGAGGGTGTTGCCCTCGACGGTGGAGGAGAACCCACACTGGGGCGAGAGGCAGAGCTGGTCGAGGGGCACGAACTGTGACGCCTCGTCGATCCGGCGCTTCAGTTCGTCTTTGCGTTCGAGCTCCCCCCGCTTGGTGGTGACCAGGCCGAGCACTACCCGCTTGCCCTTGGGGACGAATCGGAGGGGGGCGAACCCCCCCGATCGGGCGTCGTCGTACTCCAAGAAGAAGCCGTCCACGCTCAGCCGGCCGAACAGTGCCTCGGCCACGAAGTCGTAGCTCCCCTCGGCCGCCCAGGACGACCGGAAGTTACCCCGGCACATGTGCGTCGTGATCGCCATCGAGTCGGGCTTGGCCGAGAGGGCGGCGTTGATCGTGTCGATGTAGGTCTCGTGTTGGTGGTCGGGGTCTCCACCTTGCGAGGCGATGTAGGCCCGCTGTGTCGGATCGTTCAGGTAGGCGAGGCTGGTGTCGTCGAACTGGAGGTAGTGGCAACCCAGCCCGGCCAGGGCCGTGATCTCGTCCCGGTAGGCGGCCGCAAGGTCCGACCAGAATCGGCCGAGGTCCGGGTAGACCTCGGTGCTGATGGAGGCGCGCCCGCCCCGGTAGTGCACCATGCTCGGGGAGGGGATGGTGAGTTTGGGCACGGCCGTGGTGACCATCGAGGTCAGCGACCGGAAGGCCGCGGCGAAGATCGGGTGGTCCAGGTGGACCCGCTCGGTGATCGCGAGCCCCGACGGCGTGAATGAGAGCGTCTCTTGCTCGTTGCGGAAGTCCACGGCGATGGTTCCCTCGGTCCGGACGACCCCACCGAGTTGATAGATGAAGTCCATGTGCCAGGAGGACCGCCGGAACTCGCCGTCGGTGGCCGACTGGAGCCCGACGGACTCCTGCATGGCGACGACCGAACGGATCGCCTCGTCCTCGGCCTCGGCCATGGCCTCGGCCGAGAGGTCGCCGCAGGCGAACCGGTCCCTGGCTGCGAGCAGCTTGGGTGGTCGCAAAAGGCTCCCGACGTGATCCGCCCTGAACGGGGGGCCTTCGTCCACCGCCGACTCCCTTCGTACGCTTCGGCGGCTCGCAACTTAGCGGCGGTCGTGCGACGGCGTCCCGGGGCCCGTCATGCCCGCGAACAGGGAGCCTAGGAGTTACACTGATGTGGTTCTGACTCGGATGGATCTCGGCATGTCGGGCGAGGGCAGGTGCCCTTGTGCGCCCCGGGGCCGGTCCCGTAGCCTTGGCCGGGTCACTTGACGGCCGTCACGGCCACGAGCCGCCGCCCCGCCCAGAGGGAACGAGACCCTATGCCCGACAATCGGCTGTTCATCCTCGGACGCGATATGGCCGTCGACCTCGGCACCGCGAACACCCTGGTGTACGTGCGTGGCCGCGGAATCATCCTGAACGAGCCCTCGGTCGTGGCGGTCGACATGAAGGACGGCCGGCCGCTCGCCGTCGGGGCCGAGGCCAAGCGGATGATCGGGCGGACCCCGAGCAATATCCAGGCCATCAGGCCGCTGAAGGACGGGGTGATCGCCGACTTTGAGATCTGCGAGAAGATGCTCCGCTACTTCATCCACCGGGTCCACCAGCGACGGTTCGCCAAGCCCCGCATGGTGATCTGCGTCCCTTCGGGGATCACTGGGGTGGAGCAGCGGGCGGTGATGGAGGCGGCCGAGTACGCCGGGGCCCGCAAGGCCTACATCATCGAGGAGCCGATGGCGGCGGCGATCGGGGCCGGGCTTCCGGTTCACGAGCCGACGGGCAATATGGTGGTCGACATCGGCGGCGGAACCACCGAAGTGGCCGTCATCTCCCTCGGGGGCATCGTTACCAGCCAGTCGATCCGGATCGGCGGTGATGAGCTCGACGAGGCGATCGTGGCCTTCGTCAAGAAGGAGTACAGCCTGGCGCTCGGGGAGCGCACGGCTGAAGAGATCAAGATGGCGTTGGGTTCGGCTTACCCGCTGGAGGAGGAGCTTCACGCCGAGATCCGTGGGCGTGACCTGTTGAGCGGGCTGCCGAAGACCGTGATCGTGTCAACCGAGGACATCCGGCGGGCCATCGACGAGCCAGTGACGGCGATCATCGACGCCGTCAAGACGACGCTCGACCGAACCCCGCCGGAGCTTGCTGCCGACCTTATGGAGCAGGGGGTCGTGCTGACCGGGGGCGGATCCCTGCTGCACGGTCTCGACGCCCGTTTACAGCACGAGACCGGCATGCCGATCGTGGTAGCCCGTGACCCGCTGAACTGCGTGGCGATCGGGAGTGGTCAGTGCCTCGAGGAGTTCGAGGCCCTCAAGCAGGTTCTGATCACTTCGTCATCTCGCTGATCCGGCGGTTTTTATGCGCGTGGCCAGGCCACGGCGATCCCGCCGCACGCTGGTGATCGTCGCGGTGCTGGTCCTGCTCTCGGTGACCCTCATCACCTTTGACGCCCGAAGCGGGACCGGTCGGCTCACCGCGGGCATCAAGTCGGTCGCGCACGACGTCTTCGCGCCCATCGTCGCCGGCGTCAACGACGTCCTGCGTCCGATCGGGGACTTCTTCGCCGGCTCGGTTCACTACGGCGCGCTGCAACAGGAGAACCAGCGACTCCAGGCGACGATCGGTGAACTCCGGCTCCAGCTGCGCGAGGTGCAGGGCGAGGCCAAGCAGCAGAAGGAGCTGCACGCCCTCGAAGGCCTTCCCTATCTCGCCAGCCTGAAGACCGTCACCGCCCAGATGATCAATTTCGACGTGTCGAACTTCGACGCCGACATCACCATCTCCAAGGGTCGGGACCAGGGTGTGACGGTCGGCGAGCCGGTCGTCGGTGCCGGCGGCCTCGTCGGCCAGGTGGTCGAAGCCAGTCACACGACGGCGGTGGTCCAGCTGATCACCGATCCCCGATCCTCGGTCGGGGTCGCCTTCGGCCCGACGAACCAGCTCTACGGCCAGGCCTCGGGGCAGGGGACCGGCAAGCCGCTCGCGGTCGGCCTGGTCCCGGCCGGCACCCCCCTCCACAGGGGCGAGAAGATGTACACGAACGGCCTCAACGACGCCCAATACCCCCCGGGGATCCCGGTCGGGTCGGTGGCGTCGTTCCGGGGCACCGTGGGCGGCGGACCGATGGTGGTGACGATCGACCCGCTGGCCGATCTCGGGCAACTCGCGTACGTGGCCGTCGTCCAGTGGAGCCCCGGCCTGTGACCGGTAAGGAGGTCACGAGGGGTCTCTTGGTCCTGATCGTGGCCCTCGTGCTCCAGCTCACCGTCGGCCTCGACCTGTGGGTGGCCGGCGCCCACCCCGAGCTGATGATCGGTCTGGCAGCGGTCGCCGGCCTGGTGGGGGGGCCAGAACGGGGGGCGGTGGCCGGATTCTGTACGGGGATCGCCATCGACCTGTTCCTGCCTACCCCCTTTGGCCTGAGCGCCCTGGTCGGCACCCTGATCGGCGCGGCCGCTGGCCAGCTGGCCGAATCGGGCGTGGACCGGTCCCACCCGCTGTTTGGCCCGGGGGTCGCGACCATCGCCAGCGCGATCGGCGTCATCATGTTCGCGGTGCTCGGGACGGTGCTCGGCCAGCCGGACATGCTCACCACCGGGCTCGGCGGGGCGGTCCTGGTCGTCGCCGTGGCCAACGGGGTCCTGAGCTATCCGATGACCGGGGTCTGCCGCTGGGCCTTCGGCCAGGATGCCTCGGGTGCGGCTTGGCGTGGGACGTTGGTCTCTGGGGACGCCCCGTGACCCGACGTGTTGGGTTCCGCCTCTTCGGGGGCGGACGCAGGTTCGACCGACCGGTGAAGTCACGGGTGCTGGCGCCCCCTCGCCGGGTCCGGCGGTCGCCCCGGATGCGCCGACGACGCAGCGTCAACGTCGGTGCGCTGGTCGCCTCGCCCCAGGAGGTGCCGTCCCGGCCCAACATCCGGATCGCGGTCATCGGGCTCGTCTTCTTGGCCCTCTTCGCGACGATGGTCCTTCGACTGTGGAGCCTGCAGATCATCGGCCAGAAGAAGGCGACTGCGGCCGTCGACCAGAACGTGGTGCGGGTGGTCTCGATCCCCGCCCCCCGCGGGGAGATCCTCGACCGCAACGACCGGATCCTGGTGGGCAATCAGGTCCAGGAGCAGATCGTGCTGTCGCGTTATGAGGCCACGGTGGACCCGGGGATCATCCCCAAGGTGGCGGCTCTGGTCGGGGAGACCCCGACCCAGATCAAGGCGGCCCTGAACAGCTCACAGTACAACGTGTACCAGCCGGTCCCCGTCCTGACCGGCGCCCCCATCACGACGATCCAGTACCTCGATGAGCACCGGGCGGAATTTCCCGGAGTGAGCGTCCAGGAGACCACCGTCCGCAACTACCCCCAAGGCCAGGGGTGCGGGTGTGTCGCGTCACACGTCCTCGGCTATGTGGGGCCGATCACCCCAAAGGAGCTCCAGGACAACCCCAAGGCCGGCTACCAGCCGTCCAGCCAGGTGGGTCAGACCGGGCTCGAGGCCGAGTACGAGCAGAGCCTGCGCGGGCTTCCCGGCAAGGACGAGCTCCTCGTGAACGCGCAGAACCAGGTTGTCGGCACCCTGCGCAAGACGCCGGCCCAGGAGGGCGACCTCTTGGTCACGAACATCGACACCAACCTCCAAGAGGCGGTCCAGGGCTACCTCCAGTCGGTGATCATGGCCGACCGCAACACCAAGGATCCGGTCTCCGGCGTGTACCCGGCGGCGCTCGACGGCGCCGCGGTCGTCGAGGACGTGCAGACCGGGGCCATCCTGGCCATGGCCTCCTACCCCAGCTACAGCTTGAACCAGTGGGTGGGAGGCATCTCGAGCGCCAACTACAACGCGCTCACCCAAGGGTGCCAGAGCGCGCTCGGCGGGTGCGCCCTCGACAACTACGCGATCGACGGCCTCTATACCCCAGGGTCGACCTTCAAGCTGGCCACCGCCACCGCCGCCTTGAAGGCGGGCCTCGTGACGCCGGGCACCTACGTCAACGACACCGGCCTGTTCAAGGTGCCGAACTGCAACACCAGCCTCGCCGGCGGTGCCGGCGCCGGCTGCCAGTTCCACGATGCGGAGGCCTCTGGTGCGGGCTACGTCAACATCACCAAGGCCCTGGCCATCTCGGACGACTACTACTTCTACGACATGGGCTACCTCTTCTACATCAACCAGAAGCAGTACGGGCCCTCGCCGATCCAGAACATGGCCGACCGGTACGGCCTGGACCAGGCCACCGGCATCGACCTGCCCGGCGAGGCCCAGGGCCGGGTCGACAGTCAGGCTGAGCGCCAGCTCCTGCACAAGGAGGCGCCGTTGGCCTTCCCCACCACGACCTGGTACGTCGGCGACAACCTCGAGATGGCCTTCGGTCAGGGTGCAACGGTGATCACCCCGATCGAGTTGGCGAACGCCTATGCCACCTTCGCCAACGGGGGTACCCGGTACCAGCCACAGGTGGCGGCGGCCCTGGTCGACCCGTCCACCGACAAGGTGGTGAAGCGGTTCACCCCCCGGGTCACCGGGCACGTGTCGATCCCGCCGGTGGACTACTCGGCCATGCTCCAGGGCTTCGAGGGCGCGGTTGAATACGGGACCGCCGCTAGCACCTTCAAAGGGGTCGCCGGGTTCAGCCTCTCCCAATTCCAGATCGCCGGGAAGACCGGGACCGCCGACACGGCCATCAGCTCCATCACCAAGGGGACCGACGAGCCCAACGCCTGGTTCGTCGGGTTCGGTCCCGAGCCGAACCCCAAGTACGTGGTGGCGGTGGTCGTCTCCCAGGCTGGCTACGGCGCATCGGCTGCCGCACCGGCGGTGATGAACATCTTCAACTACCTCGTGACCAACCCGATCGGTCCGGTGCAGCTCCCCTCGGCCAAGACCCCGCCGTCGACCGCCCCGATCCCCTTCAACCCGCCGGCCGGCGCCCCGGCCCCCACCACGACGACCGGCGGCTGAAGCGCCTTGGGCCCGCGCGGCAGGCACCTGGCAGGCTTGGGGCGAGCGGAGGAGGGGCGCCATGCCGACAGGGGCCTTCGACACGGACAGCCATGTGATGGAGACCGAGGAGTGGTTGCCGTCCTTTGCTGACCTGGGGGTGCGGAGGCGGCTGAGTGCCGGCGCCCGACGTCCAGGAGCGGTTCTTCTGGGGCAAGGGGGCCGAGCCCTCGGCCTGGGTTGAACTGCGCCGAGGGGCTCTTGCATGACGAATGATGATCGTTGTCGAAGGGCCGAGCGCGACCGGCAAGACAACCTGGTCCTTGGCGCACGCGGGTGCAGCCTGCTTCCCGAAACCCGATACCCAGGCCCTCGGTTGGAGGCGCCCGCCGCATTGCAGGCCGAGTATTGGGCTCGCGTCAACCGCGATCGGTGGGTGAAAGCAACGGCGATAGAGACGGGTTCGCGGTCTGCGGCGGACTCGTTGAAACTGCACTACCACTATGGTTTCACTCGCCTCGGTCTCGAGTCGATCGACCGTTTTGGGCTGCTGTCACTGCGGTCCATATTGGATGGCGCACCGGCTGCTCGGCATCGCGGACTTGATCCTGTGCTCGGTTCCCGATGATGCGACTCTCGAACGTCGAAAGGGGTCCGACACGAGTAGGACGCGGAGCAACTTCGGCGTACATCGTCAGCTTGCGGGACCTCTTCGTGATTGGTACTCCCAACTGGAGGGGCTGGACCCTGGCCGGATCTAGTGGTCACTTCCGGAGTCCCTGCCAGATGCACGCCTGCGGTCCCGTCATGACCTTGGGCTCTTCGACGCCTGGATGGCAAAGCTGCCGTGGGATGCCAACTGATCCACAACCCGGACCCGGTCCACTTTCGGCTGCCCTAGACTGATCTGCCCGTGCGATCGCTGTGGCCGAGTGTCGAACCACTGCTCGATGGGGTCTCCAAGCCCGCCCGTTACATCGGCGGTGAGTTCGGGGCAGCGGCGCCTGTCCATGGCCCGGGGCAGCTTGCCTGGCTGCTCGTCTACCCCGACACCTACGAGATCGGGCTGCCGAACCAGGGGCTGCAGATCCTCTACGAGCTCTTGAACGAGCGCACCGACTCGGTGGCTGAGCGCGCCTACGCGCCGTGGGTGGACATGGAGGCGGCCATGCGGGCCGCGGGGGTGCCCCTGTTCAGCCTGGAGAACCACCTGAGCGCGGCCGACTTCGACGTCATCGCCTTCAACCTGTCGGCCGAGCTCGTCTACACGAACGTCCTAAACCTGCTGGACCTGGCCGGGTTGGCGGTCCGGACGGCCGATCGGCAGCCCGCCCAGCCCCTGGTGCTGGCCGGCGGGCATTGCGCGTTCAATCCCGAGCCGTTGGCCGACTTCGTCGACGCCTTCGTCCTGGGCGACGGCGAGGAGGTGGTGGGGGAGATCACCGAGGTCGTGGGGTCATGGCGGTCCGGTGGTAGCGAGGACCGGGGCGAAATGCTCGAGGCCCTGGCGTCGGTCGCCGGCGTGTACGTCCCCAGCCTCTACCGGGTGAGCCGGGCCGACGGGGCGCTGCGAGAGGTCGCCCCGGTGAGCCCGGCGGCGCCGGTCCGGATCGAGAAGCGGACGGTCGCTGATCTCGCCGCCTGGCCCTACCCCAAGCGCCAGCTGGTGCCGCTGACCGAGGTCGTGCACGACCGGCTGAACGTCGAGGTGTTCCGGGGGTGCACCCGGGGCTGCCGGTTCTGCCAGGCCGGGATGATCACCCGCCCGGTGCGGGAGCGGCCCGAGCTCCAGGTGCGAGAGATGATCCAAGCCGGCCTGGCCCGGACCGGCTACGACGAGGTGGCGCTCACCTCCTTGTCCACGGCGGACTTCTCCTCGATCGAAGAGACGGTGCGGGCGGTCATGTCCGGGGCGTGCGGGGACCAGCCCGTGTCGGTCAGCCTGCCGAGCCTCCGGGTCGACGCCTTCACCGTGGGCACGGCCACCGAGATCGCACGGGCCCGGCGCACCGGCCTCACCTTCGCCCCCGAGGGGGGCACCTGGCGGATGCGCCGGGTGATCAACAAGCTGATCACCGAGGACGATCTCTACGGCGCGGTCGACGCTGCGTTCGCCAACGGGTGGCGTCGGGTGAAGCTGTACTTCCTGATCGGCCTGCCGACCGAGCGTGACGAGGACGTGCTCGGGATCGTAGAACTGGCCCGACGTTGCGTCGAGGTGGGTCGACGCCACCAGCGCTCGCCCACCGTGGTGGCGTCGGTCGGCGGGTTCGTGCCCAAGGCCCAGACGCCCTTCCAGTGGTCGGCGCAGGACACGGTGGCTGAGTTGGCACGCAAGATCCACTTGTTGAAGGACGCCTGCCGGGGGGTGCGGGGTCTCTCCCTGCGCTGGCACGACCCCGAGGCTTCGGTGGTCGAGGGTTTGGCGTCTCGGGGGGATCGCCGCATGGGTGCGGTGATCGAACGGGTGTGGCGGGCCGGGGGGACCTTCCAGGAGTGGTCGGAGTGCTTCGACCTGGCCAAATGGGAGGCAGCCCTGGACGCCGAGGGCCTTTCCTTCGATGAGGTGGTCCACCGCCTCCGGTCCGGGGACGAGGTCCTGCCCTGGGACCATCTGTCGGCAGGGCTGCATCGGGACTTCTTGTGGGCGGACTGGCAGGACGCCCTGGCGGCGGTGGCGGTGGAGGACTGCCGGTGGACCCCCTGCTACGACTGCGGTGCCTGCACCGACGCCGGCCTGGAGCACGTCGTGGCGTCCAACGTGGCCCCGGCGGGCGGGAGCCAGGGGACCGGACAGGACCTGTCCCGGGGGGACCGGGTGCCGGTCCGCTTCGTCGGCTCGGCAGGGGCGCGCTGAGTGGCCGACCGCCTGAGGATCCGCTTCGTGAAGCTGGGCAAGGTCCGTTTCACCAGCCACCGGGACGTGGCCCGGATGTGGGAGCGGGCCGTGCGCCGCAGCTCGTTGCCGGTGGCCTCGTCCAACGGGTTCAACCCCCGGCCGCTCCTGGCCTTCGGGCTGGCCCTCCCGACCGGGGCCGAGTCGCTGGCCGAGTACCTCGACGTCACCTTGGCACCGATCGACCCGTCGAGGGCCGAGAACCTCGATGACCTGGGATGTTTGGCCGTGACGCTCTCCGACGCGCTCCCCGTGGGCATCGACGTGGTGGCCCTCTCGCGGTTGGCCGGTGGCGCCGACTCGCTGCAGCAAGAAGTAACATTGTGTTCCTGGGACCTGGAGGTGCGCGGCGTGACGGCATCGGAACTGGCGGGGAGGGTTGAGCGGTTGCTCGACGCTCCGAGCGTTTCGATGCAGCGTGAGCGCAAGGGCCGAATTTTCGACGACGACCTCCGTCCCGCGGTCCGGTCGCTGGTTGTGTCGCACCACCACGAGGGGTCCTCGTGCGGTGCGCCGACGTGGCTCCGGGCCGAACTGGCCACCCGACCGCGGGGCGTCCGCCCGCGGGAGCTGGTCGAGGCGCTTGGCGCCGACGTGATGCAGGGCCGAGCCCGCAGAACGCAACAATGGATCGAACATGGCGGCGAACGGTGGGAGCCCCTCAGCGTGGGCCCCGGCCTCGACGCCGCCATGGCCGCGCACGCCTGGGAGCGTGCGTCGTGAGCACTCCGAGGAGGGTCTTCCCTCATGACCGAATCGACGTCCGTCCCCGGGTCCGGGCAGACCGAGGTGGACAACCGCCCACCGGGGGAGCCAGAGCGCAACGGGGCCACACCCGGGACTGAGGGCGGCGCGTCGCCCCGCCCCCGGATCGGCGACACTCGTCCGGCCCCCGCGCCAAGGCCCTCGGGCCGTGACGCGCCCAGCACCCCGGCCGCGAACGTCGTTATCGCCGAGACGACCGCCGTCACCCCGCCTGCCGACCGTCGGCTCAACGCCGCCCCGGAGGAACCGGCGTCCAAGCGGAGCCGGTCCCGCCGGCGAAGGTCGTCGCGCGGTCGCTCGGTCGGCCGGTACTCGATGTGCGTGCACGTGCAGCCCGAGCTGACCCAGATCGCCATGCTCGAGGGGCGGGCCCTGGTTGAGCACTACGTGGCCCGGGGCTCCGATGAGACCACCCAGATCGACGGCAACATCTACTGGGGCCGGGTCCAGAACGTCCTGCCGGGCATGGAGGCCGCCTTCATCGACATCGGGATCCCGAAGAACGCTGTCTTGTACCGCGGCGACGTCCGCTACGACCGCGACGACATCGAGGCTGGTCCCTCGGGCGAACAGCCCCGGATCGAACAGGTGCTCCGTCCCGGCCAGACCATTCTGTGCCAGGTCACCAAGAACCCCATCGGGGCGAAGGGGGCCCGGCTCACCCAGGAGGTCTCGCTGCCCGGCCGCTTCGCCGTGCTGGTGCCCAACAGCACGACCTTCGGCATCTCAAAGCGCCTGGGGGACAACGAGCGGCGTCGGCTCCGGCGCATCGTCGAGGAGGTCCGGCCCGAGGGCCACGGTCTGATCGTGCGGACGGCCGCCGAGGGAGTGAGCGCCGGGGAGCTCTCCCGGGACGTCGCCACCCTGCTCGGGCAATGGTCGGCGGTGGAGGCCGAGGCGGCTCGTTCCGACCAGCCCCGTCTGCTCTACGGGGAGCCAGACCTCGCCGTCCGGCTCCTGCGGGAGGAGCTGAGCAGCGAGTACCGGTCGGTGATCATCGATGACCCCTCCCTCTACGAGGAGGTCCGTCATTACGTGTCCTCGGTCAGCCCGGAGCTCGAGGACCGGGTCGAGTTTTACGACCTGGAGGTCGAACCCCTCCCGCTCTTCGAGCGCTTCCACGTCCACGAGCAGCTCCACAAGGCCCTAGACCGCAAGGTCTGGCTGCCCTCGGGAGGGTCGCTCATCATCGAGCGGACCGAGGCCTTGACCGTGATCGACGTGAACACCGGCAAGAACGTGGGCAAGACCAACCTCGAAGAGACCGTCTACCGCAACAACCTGGAGGCGGCTGAGGAGGTGGCGCGCCAGCTTCGACTGCGGGACATCGGCGGGATCATCGTCATCGACTTCATCGACATGGAGATCAGGGAGAACCGGGACAAGGTGGCCGCCGCCCTGCGCACGGCCCTGGCCCGCGACAAGACCCGTACCCAGGTGGGCGACATCTCCGAGCTCGGGTTGGTCGAGATGACCCGCAAGCGGATCTCCGAGGGCCTCATCGAGTCGCTCTCCACCGTGTGCGACGTGTGCAGCGGCCGCGGGATCGTGCTGGATACGGCGGCGCTGTAGCCCCTCGCGACCTTCAATCAGGTGTCACCGTCTCGAGGTGCACCGGGCGGTCGAGCCGTCCGGCCCCTCGAGCACCTAGTGTCCCGCTTCAGAGATTCCTAGGGATATAGGAATTTTGGTCGGTTTCGGCGCGTTGTGCCTTTCATCAGCGACGATGGGAGGCAGCGATGGCAGACCGAGGCCGGCCGAAGGTAGAGCTCATCTTGAGCGAC
>DAHUZS010000039.1 GCA_027315045.1 Acidimicrobiaceae bacterium | reverse complement strand
ACCACATGTAGAAGGGGTGCACGCCGTGGTAGGCGTGGCCGGTGCGATAGAGGTGCACGTACCACGGGTCGGTGGCGAAGGACTCCTCGAACTGCTTGTGCATCTTGGTCGGGTCCACCGTCTGGGTGAGGACCTGCTCGTAGAAGTCGATGTAGCTCGGGTGGAAGGCCGGGTCGAAGTGGGGCTTGGTCGGGTGCTGCATGATGAGCACCCCGCCCTCGCGCACGAGGGGCTTGCCCCGGTAAAGGTTGAAGAAGTACCCGAGGCCGAGGCAGGCGACGAGGATCGGGTTCATGATCGAGTTCACGTTGTAGGGGCAGATGTAGGGGAGACCCATCGTGAGGACGTCGGTCTGTTCGGTGACGGCGACCCCCTGCTGGCGCCAGACGCTCTGCAGGGCCAGCTCATGGACCGCCTCCACCTCGCCGGCCTGCACCGAGGTCATCTGGTGGGGGGCCTTGATGGCGTGGAAGATCTGCCGGGACAGCTTCCCCGGCGCGACGTCGAGGGCGGCCGCGGTGGCGGCGTAGGTGGCCCGGTCGCGAAGCGTCCACTCCCATTCCCGACGCTGCAGGAAGGCGAACTGGGACGGGAAGGTGTCGGTGTTGAGGGTGGTCTCGATTTGGAAGACCTTGACCCCGTTCGCCGCGATGTGCCGGCCCATGCGCCAGTTGGAGGAGTGCAGCTCCGAGGACGGGGCGTGCATGAACGACCGGGAGTGGCGCATCGTCGTCGGGTTGTGGTGGTGGCGCAGGCTGCGGTAGCTGGCCAGGCCGGTGGCGACGCTCTTGTGGCCCCCGTCCATGGCCACCAGGCAGATGTTCACGTAGACCACGAGGTCGCTCTCGGCCGCCCGCCGGTTGATCTCGACCTCCTCGCCCTCGGCGGTCCGGCCGAGATCGGTCAGGTTGTCGGGGTCCTCGGCGTCGTGCTGGGTGAGCAGGCCTCGGGGGGCGAAGGCCTCGTAGATGCGGTCACCGAGCGCGTGGCGAAGCTCGGATTCGGTCATGCGACGGTGCAGGGCCAACGCGGCGATGAGCATCACGTCGTCCACGCCGGCCGCCGCGGCCAGGTCGAGCACCTGCTCGATCACCATCTGGCGGATGTCGGGGCCCTGCATCGGCGGGAGCGGAAGGGAGACGTCGTCGAAGCAGATGGTGAGGCGCATACCCGGAGCGAGAAGGGCCCGGAGCGGTTCGGTGCCGCCCACCGGCTGCTCAAGCGCGTCAGCGATGGCGCCAATCGGGTCGGGCAGTGGTTCGAGGGGCTCCGGGGCGTAGAGCACCCTCGTGCCCTCGGGGAACCGCTCGAGGGTGAACCCCTCCCCGTTCCACAGGAGCGTGGGCGGTGTCGAGCCGTCCACCTCCAGCACGAACCCCGGTCGTGGGGTCATCGCCGACCTCCTCGGGCGCCCGCCCGCAGGTCGAACGCGATCTTCACCGCTCCGCGGCGGCCGGCCGCCCCGGCGTGGGCGACCGCCTCCTCGAAGCGCTCCAGCGGATAGGTAGCCGACACGAGCCGGCCCGTCCCCATGGCGGCGGCCGCCTCGAGGGCCAGGTCGAAGGTGGCCCTCGGCCCGCGCACGAGGACCTCGGTGCCGTAGGCGTAGGTCCCGGCGAGGCGGACCTCGCGGTGCCAGAGCGGGGCCAGGTCCAGGTGGACCCGGCCGGGCATCCCGACCAGGACCACCGTGCCCCGGGGACGGACGACGTCGAGGGACGCCGCGATGGACTCGGAGGAACCGACACAGTCGAACACCACGTCGGCCCCGCCGGTCAGCCTGGTCCCCGCCGCACCGCCGACCACCATGGACCTGGCGTGGCGACGGACCGCCCGGCCGAGCTGCTCGGGCGGGACGACGGCGCTCGCGCCCAGCTCCTCGGCCAACCGCCGCTGGTTGGCGTAGCGGGCCCCGACCGCTAGGACCCGCGGCGGGGGCACGGCCCCCTGCCCGGCCAGGTGGCCGAAGGCGGCCACGGTGGCGAGCCCGAGCGTCCCGGCCCCGACCACGGCGACCACGCCGTCGGCGCCGACCCCGGCGTGCAGCACCGCGTGCAGCGCGCAGGCCAGGGGCTCGACGGTCACCGCGTCAGCGTCGGTCAATCGTTCGTCGACCGGGTAGAGCTGGCTCTCATGAGCCACCAGGCCGGCGGCGGACCAGCCACCCCCGGTGTCGGCGCAGAAGCCGGTCTGGATGCCCGGGGCGAGGTGCCCGAAGCCGGTGTGCTCGCAGTCCCCGGTGTTGCCGACCCGGCACGAGGCGCACGGTGTTAGCCCGCGGGCGACGCAGCCCAACACCGGCTGGATCACCACCCGGGACCCGGCCGATAGCGGGGCCCCGCCGACCCCGGTGGCCGCCGACTCGACCACGCCGACCACCTCGTGGCCGGGGACGAAGGGGAAGCTCACCAGGGGCTCGAAGTACCTCGAGCTGCGGCCGTCGATGGTCGCCAGATCCGATCCGCAGATCCCCGAGAGCAGTGGGGTGACCCGGTGCCACCCCTCGCCGGGGAGCCTCGGGGGTTCGGTGTCGACGAGGCGCAGGGGCGCCACCTTGGCGCCCCTGCCGGAACCCAGGCCCGAGGCGAGCCGTGACGCGGCGAACCGGGGGAGGCTGCGCTCGAAGACGAGCGCCTTCACGGCCTGACGCCCCCCGCCCCAGTCGCGAGGGACCGGGGCTCGAGCCCGCCCAGGGGGAGGAGGCGGTCGGTCCCCCCGGCCGCCCGGCTCCACTGCTCGACGAGCCACCCCCGGCGCCGGGCGAGGGCCGCCAGGCGGGCGTCGGGGTTGACGGCGACCGGGAAGCCGACGGCGTCCAACATGGCGAGGTCGCTTGAGGAGTCGGCGTAGGCGACCGACTCGGCCAGCGAGAGGCGGTGCTCGAGCGTGTAGCGCTCCAGCATGAGGGCGCGGGCCTCACCGATGGGGGAGAGCTCGGCCAGGTGGCCGGTGAAGAAGCCGTCGCGCTCGGACAAGCTCGCGCAGACCACGTCGTCGAAGAGCGGGCGAAGCGGTTCGACCACGACGTCAAGGGCCCCGGTGATGAGCAGCGTGCGGTGTCCGAGCCGCCGGTGGTGCCGGACCCGGGCGATGCCGGCCGGGTACGCCCGGGGGAGGAGGAACTCGTGGAAGAGGTCCCAGGCGTCGCGCGCGATCTCTTCCACCGGGGCGCCCTCGTATCGGCGGTAGAAGAAGCGGAGGAAGTCGCCTCGGTCCCGCCGGTCGAGGCTCAGCCACCGGGGGGCCGATGCCAACAGGTCGGCCACGAAGCCGACCCGTCGGTCGGATTCCATGTGCCGGCTGGCCAGCCAGGCGTAGGAGTCGACGACGTTCGAGGCGATCAGGGTGTGCTCGAGGTCGAACACCGCGAGGTGCCGGTCGGGGGAGAGCACCGCCGAGCGCAGCCGGGTCTGGCGGTCGGTGCTGCCGGGGCGGCCGGGTGAGGTGCGGACCCGGCCCCGTTCGACCACCGAGGGCAGGTGGACCTCGGACACGTAGTGGGCCCAGTCGATGACGGCGGGGTCGAAGCAGAACTGCTGGCGGTCCTCGGGATCCAGGTTCTCGAACAGACCGAGCAGTCGGTCGATCCGGTATCGCGCCTCGGTCTCGGCGTAGGCGCCGTAGAGCTCGGCGTAGCCGAGGGCCCGCTCGGCCAGGGTCTGGCGGTCCTCGAGCTTCGCCGCCCACTCCGCCTGCTTGCGGCGGAACGGCACGAGACGCAGTGCACGCTCGGCGACGTCCATGAGCTTGACGGCCTGCTGCAGCTGGCGCTGTACGCGGCCCCGCCCGGGGAACGACCACTCGGGGAGGGAGATGGGCTGGCCCCGGTCGTCGTAGAGGGGCCGGCGGTCGAACCAGTCCTTGATGAGCCGCACAAGCTGGCCGTAGGCGAGCGGGTTCCGCACCCCCGACGCCACGTGGTACACGGCGGGCCCGTCCTCGGGGCCCCGGGCGGCGACCGCGATGATCGCCGCCACCACCAGGTCGACCGGGATGACGTCGGTGATCCCCTCGGGGACGCCGGGGAACTCCCGCAAGAGACCCCGGGCGAAGGAGAGGATGATCGGCTCGGCCATCCGGAAGCCCCGGATCCAGCCCGGCCGCGGTTCAGCGAGCGCCGACTCGATGATCGAGGGCCGCACGATGGTGAAGGGCACCGGGGCGTCCCCTTGTGGGCCGTGCCGAGCGACCAATGCCCGCTCGCCGAGGGCCTTGGTGAAGGCGTAGGCGTCGGGCCAGCCGAGAGCCTTGGCCCGGGCCGAACCGGCCTCGACGAGCTGGTGCCGAACCCAGTCCTCCCGGAGGCGCTCGGCCCGGGCAGCGAGGAGGTGGGTGCCCGAGGCACCCTGCTCGGCGTGGGCCCGTTGGGCGAACTCGCGCAGGTGCTCGGGGTGTCGGGATGCGTCTTCCAGGTCGTCCCGGAGGCGCCGGGCGCTGGCCACCTCGGCGCTCCAGTCGATGGCCAGGCTGAAACGGTCCTCGGAGAGGAGCCGTTCGGCGGTCTCACCCTGGTGGGCGCCGGCCACATAGGCCGTCGACACCGCGATCAGGTGGGCGGGCCGGCCCCCGGCGGCGGCACTGACGGCGACTGCCGCGGCTACTCGGGACGGGCCGAGCAGGTTGACCTCCACCGCGTGGTCGAGCGGGGCGTCGAAGCTGACCGTGGCGGCGGAGTGGATGACGACGTCACAGGCCGCGAGCTCGGCCCGGCCGGCCTCGTCCAGCCCGAGGCCGTCGCTCGAGACGTCCCCTGCGACCCCGGTCAAGCGGTCGGCGACCTGCTCGTCAAACCGCTCGCCGAGCTCGGCCCGCAGCCGGGCGAAGCAGTCGTTGCGGAGGATCTCCCGTTCCACCCGCGCTGGCACGTCGTGACGCCGACCAGGTCGGACGAGCGCGACGACCTGGGAGTCGGGGATGGTGCGCAGGATCCGCTCGATGAGGGCTGTGCCCAGGAAGCCGGTTCCGCCGGTCACGAAGAAACGCCGTCCGGCGAGGTCGTCGGCGATGCCCATCTCGGTTGTCTACCATTTGGTAGGGATTTTGTCTACCATTTGGTAGGTGGCCACAGGGACGTCTGATCGGATCCTTGACGCCGCGCTGGCGTCCTTCGGGTCCCGCGGCTACGACGCCACCTCGCTCGACGCTGTGGCCAAGCAGCTCGACATCCGCAAGCAGACGATCCTCTACTGGTTCCCGACCAAGGAGGCCCTGCTCGGGTCGGTGATCGAGCGGAGCGCCACCGAGCTGGCCGAGGCGTTCGAAGTGGGCCTGGAGGGGGCGGGCGAGGGTTGGGCGAAGGTGGAGGCGGTCGTCCGGGCGGTGTTCCGGCTGGCGTCCCGCCGGCCCGAGCTGCTCGCTCTGGTCCGCGAAGTCGCCCGCCTCGGCCCGCCGGCGGCGACCAAGATGCTCCTGGTGCTCGACCCGCTCGTTCAGCGGGCCAGTTCGTTCCTCGAGGCCGAGATGACCGCCGGGCGGATGCGGCGCCACGATCCGAGGCTCCTGCTGCTCGCGATCTACTCCACCGTGATCGGAATGGTGACCGAGGTGGAGGTGCTACGGGCTCTCGGCGAGGAGCCCACCGCCCGCTCGCTCGTTCGCCGTCGGGCCGACGTCCTCGGGCTGCTGCGCTCGGCCCTTAAGACGGAGGCGTAGCGGCCGGGCGCTTCTTCTTCGGCGTCTTGGGCGTGTACCGCTTCGAGGCGACCGGCCCTTTCTTCTCGGGCCCCTTCGCCTTCTTGCCTCGAGCGCTCCGCGCCTCTCTCGGTGGTGGTTGGCGCTCTCCGCTCGGATTGGCCTTCGTGCCCGTCGGCGACCCGTACCGCTGGACTCGCCAGGCCCGCACGAGCAGCCAGCCACCCCCAAAGATGAACGGGATCCCGAGGATCCCGACTTCGGCTTCGAACGCCAGACCGGCCATGAGCAGGGTGAAGCCGACCGGGCTCCGTCGCCCGACGCGGACGGTGATGAAGATCGCGATGGCGAAGGCCAGTAGAAGGGCGAGCTCGAACTCCCAGTGGGCGCGGTCGTAGAAGGCCTCGCAGACGTTGGCAGCCTTGTGGTAGGTGAACCCCGAGGTACAGCTGTGGTTGGAGCCGGCGGGGAGTTTGACCGGCCTCTTCGGGTTGAGGATGTAGGGAACGTCCTGCCAGAGGGCGAGGACGGCGGCGAGGGCCGCCGCGATCAGGCCCCAGCGGCGTTCCTTCGGGTCGAGATTGAGGATCGCCTGGCGTTTTCCCTCGTCAGAGGAGCTCTGCCTGGGGTTTTGTGCAGCCTCTCCCATCGCCCTGGGGCCCTTGGGCACGGTGAGAGCGGTCGACACGCGGGCCGCCAGGCCTTGCCATCGGCCGGATCGGGCGGGTGGGGAGACAGGGGCGTCGTCAGGCACGTCCTCTCTAGGGTATCTGTCCCTGCCAGTTCATTGCCGCCGAGGCCCGAAGCTCCCAAACTTGGACCCCGGCGTCCCCGAGTTCGGGCTAGGGCTAGCGTGTCGTTCCGCACGAGTCCTGGGGCGCTTAGCTCAGTTGGTTAGAGCGCAGCCTTCACACGGCTGAGGTCGGAGGTTCGAGTCCTCTAGCGCCCACCATAAAGTAACGCGGTGACCGAATCGGCCCCAGGCGGTGGTGAGAACGGCACCGAGCACGACAGCGACGATCCGGGTGATCGTCGCTTCACCCGCCGGGCGATTTTGTTTGGCGGCGGAGGGGTTGCAGTCGGCGGGGCTCTGGCAGCCACGGGCGGGCTCGACTCCCTCGCCGGAGCGAGTTCCCAGCTTCAGGAGATCGTCTTCGTGGCCCGGGACGACATCGCCTTTGACGCCGCAATCGCCGCCTCAGTAGCCGGCAAGATCGGTATGCCGCTGCTCTTGACGCCGACCAACTTCTTATCGAGTTCCACCAGCAGCGCGCTGCAGTCGCTGGCGCCCGACCTGGTCGTGGTCGTGGGCGGTCCGCTGGCCATCACCGACGCGGTGCTGGCCGCAATCGAGAACCTGGGCTTCGCCACCACACGCATTTACGGTGCCGATGCCGACGGAACGGCAGCCGCCATGGCCGGCTACGACCAAACGCTCGCCGGCTTGATCGGGCCAACCGGGCCGGCCGGGCCATCCGGGACTCCAGGAGGCACCGGAGGCACTGGGCCAACCGGGCCGATGGGACCGACCGGGCCGGCTGGCCTGGGGACTACGGGCGCGACCGGTCCGGTCGGGGGAACCTCGGGTCCGATAGGTCCCACTGGCGTGACCACCTGAACCGGAACCCGTCCAGCACCTCGCTTCTATCGGTAGCAGTGTCGTTGAGTCAGACCATCGTCACTTGCCTGTTCGACACCTCGAGCGGGAGCGGACTTCGGGGCGCACGCCCTCTCGTCCATTACCAGGCCCACGCCGAGCTGACATTAGGCCAGCCCGCCCCCTTGGTCGCATTCGTCGACCCGGATCTCGCCGACTGGGTGCTCGCGCGGCGCCATCAGTTCGGCCAAGAGCACCGGACTGTCATCGTCGCCCGGCCGCTCGAGGCTCTAGCCCTGGCCGACCGCGTGGCGTTCTTCGACCGACTCCACGGCATAGACAACGGGCAACCAGGTAAAGACAACGGTTGGCACCTTGCCGTGAACCTGTCGAAGCTGAGCCTATTGTCCGAGGCCGCCTTTGACGACCCATTCGGAACGGGTCACTTCGCTTGGATGGACATCGGGTTGGGGCATATCGCTCGGAGACCTGTCAGATTCCCCGAGCCATGTGATCGGCCGACACTCTTGCAGATGTTGCCAGTGTTCCCTGAGGAGCTCAACGACGAGTTCCACCACGTCGAGCGCGGGCGCCTGGCCGCCGGGTTCATCCGGGGCAACGCCACCGAACTCATCCGCCTAGGCCAGCTCTTCTACGAGGAGATGGACCGCGTCATCGCTGACGGACGCCTGCCAACTGACCAGACGGTACTGAGTGCTCTGAGCGCTCTACATCCCGGGTTGTTCGACTTTACCTTCGGCGACTACCGCAGTTTGCTTGCCAATTGGGATTTCATCCGCGGTGACGAACAGATGGTCTTGGCGAACATCGAGCATTGCCTTCACTTCGAACGCTGGCACGATGCTCGACAAAGGTGCCGTCTTCTGCGTACTTCTGTCGAAGCCGGGGCGGCCCACCTGAGCCAAGACCTCAACGACCGCCTCCTCGGAGCTGAGAGCATGATCTCTGGCCACCTGGACGTTCTGGATTCCGTCATCGGGCCCAGAAGAGTGATGGTCTCTGCTCCCTCGACTTCTGCCGAAGTTCCACAGGTTCCTGTCTCATCGAAGACATCGATCGCTGTTGCCGGCCAGACGGTGGCACTGTGCATGATTGTCAAGAACGAGGCTGCGGTCATTCGTCGCTGTCTGACATCTGTCCTCGACGTAATCGACAAATGGGTGATCGTGGACACCGGCTCTTCCGACGACACGCCTTCGGTCATCAGCGAATCTCTACGTGAGATCCCAGGAATGCTTCATCGGCGGCCCTGGCGTGATTTCGCTTCAAATCGAACCGAGCTGCTCGAACTGGCCCGTGGGTCAGCCGACTACCTTCTCCTCATGGACGCCGACATGACGCTGAACACGCGAGGTGTCCTGCCACCCTTAACCGCAGACGGCTATCTCGTCACTTATGAGGGAACGATCCGTTACTCGGTGCCGCGACTGGTTCGTGGCGACAGAGCATGGCACTTCGTGGGAGCGACTCACGAGTACTTGAGCAGCGTCGAGCCATTCGCGTTGGAACCACTCGAACTCTGGTCGGTCACTCACCACGCCGACGGTGGATCGCGTGCTCAGAAGTTCGAGCGGGATTTGGAGATACTCGAACGCCAGCACCGCGAGACGCCAGACGATCCGAGGACCCTGTTCTATCTGGCCCAGACCTACCGGGATGTGGGGGATCGGGCCCGGGCTGCTGAACTCTATCGGCGACGTGTGTCACTCGGTGGATGGTACGAAGAGACCTTCTACGCCGCTTTGCAACTGGGCATAATAACGGCCGACCTCGATTGGCCGAACGGTTTGGCGCTCCTCGTGGACGCGTGGGAGCGTCTACCGTGGCGCAGCGAGCCGCTCTACGAGATAGCCGTCCGGGCCCGCTCGATCGGTGACTTCGCCACCGCCGATTGGGCAACAGCGATCGGCCTCGACGTCTCTCCCCCCAAAGACATCCTGTTCGTCCACGGCTGGGTCTATGAGTGGGGCATGCGTCTCGAGCGCTCGATTGCCGCCGCCCACACTGGCAAGCTCGACGAGGCCCAGTGGTTGACCGAGGAGCTGCTGGCGAGAGACGATCTCCCCGACGACGTCAAGTCCGCCCTTCAACTCAACCACCAATGGCTGTGCGACCACGGTGCCAATCCTGAAGCGGTCTCCATCCTGGAGCACGCCCGACACCCCCAGATCCGCGATTTGTGCCCTCGCACCGATATCGTCCCGCTTCCGGTCGTGCCACTCGAGTTCGGCTGGGCGTCGACAAATCCGAGCATCGCCAACGACGCTCACCATCTAGTCGCCGTCTCTAGAGCTGTGAACTACGAGCTCGAGGGTTCTCGGTACCTGACCCATGATGACGAGGGGTCCGTGCGAACCGAGAACCGGCTGATCAGGCTGACCGAGGATCTCTCGCTCGTCGACCATTGCCTGCTGGCCGAACCCGCCGACCTTCCTCGCCACCCGACCGGCGTCGTCGGCTTTGAGGATTGCCGTCTCCTTCGGTGGCGTGACAGTTGGTGGGCCATCGCCACCTCTCGAGATCTCGAGCCCCGGGGAATATGCCGGATGGTCCTATTGCGTGTCGCCGGCGACCAATGGGTCCTCGAGGCGGAGCTGGCCGGGCCCGATGCCGAACGCCACGAGAAGAACTGGATGCCATTCGTCGTCGATGACCGCTTACACTTGGTCTACAGTTGTCGGCCGTTCGTCATCTTCTGCTGGGATGAGGATGAAGCCCAGTTGACCGAGATCAGGCGGGTACCGACCGACTACCGGTTCGCCGGCCAGCGTGGCAGCTCACAAGGTCTGCGAATCGACGACGGGTACCTGTTCGTCACCCACGAAGCTCGGATGGTCGGCAAGTACCAGCCGGACTACCTCCACCGGTTCGTCACCTTGAACGCATCGCTTATCCCCAGTGGTATCTCACCACCCTTTTCCTTCGTTCACGACGGGGTCGAGTTCTGCGCTGGACTAGCACGTCGGGGAGACGATCTGCTTCTCAGCTTCGGCATCGAAGACCGTTGCGGCGCCGTGGCGGTGGTACCCCTCGACGAGGTGATCGACATCATCGACCCTCTCCCGATCGCATCGGGACGACGAGAGCGCACGGCCCTTGGCAGCAAGTCGAAGATGGTATCTCAGGCAGGCATCGGGCTCCCGACATGCCAATGACCCGCGGTAGATGGTGGAGAACCGTCGGTGCGGAACCGTTGAATCTGAGGAGCGGGACGTAGCACGAGGCAACCAGCCATCGTCGAGCAAACGGGGGCGGAGAACAACTCGTCACGAGCAAGCACGACGCCCGAGTTCGACAGTTGAGAGCCGATTCTGGGCACACGTGAGCCTGTTGCTTGAATGGCCGACGGCTCGTCAGGTGCGGGAGTGAGCGGTCTGGCGGTTGTGGCGGCCGGATCGCGAGTCCCGGCGTCGAGATGCGACGGATCCTCGACGCGCTGGCTGGGTCAGCAGGTGGAGCCGACCGCCAGGCGGCTGAACGGGGTGGTCGACGGGTCGACGCAGGCGCGGCGGTAGAGCTTCAATAGGTTGTGGGTCCCGCAGATGAGCTTCCACTCGGAGGCGGCGGCCGCCTTGCCTCGCCGCATG
>DAHUZS010000037.1 GCA_027315045.1 Acidimicrobiaceae bacterium | reverse complement strand
CTCTAAGGATGGCAAAGGCGACTCCTTCGGGCGCCGCCGCGGTGTCTCGAGGCGCACGGCTCGTGGGGCACGATCGCCGCGAAGGCTGCAGCGCCGAGAGCGAGATCCATGGCATTTCACCCCAGGCCCCTCCGGACCGGGTTGGCTCGCCGAGCGACTGTTACCCGTTGGTACAGTTCGGGCCACGCGGTCTCGACCCCAAGGCGGTGTTCCATGAGCGAAGCGGCGGTCCCCTCTCCGGCGTCGGTGACCGTCACCCCGGCCGACGCCTTTCCCTCCAACGGCTCCCCCGGGCCGGGGCCGAGCGAGTGGATCGGGCTCTTGCACCGGGCGGCCAGCGAGACCCACGGACTCGACGTGATCTACGACCTGCTCGACCTGGTGGCCGAGCGGTTCAGCCTCGACGACCTGACCGCGGTAGTGACCAACGAGACGCTCGGACCCCAGGCGTTCCGCCTAGGACGCCGACCGATCGACGCCGAGGGCTTCGCGCTGGTGCAGGAGGGTATCGGGCTCATCGCGGAGCCCAACCGGGTCCCCCCCGGAGCCGAGCGCCTGGTGCTGGGCCTCATCGACGTAGCCCTCGCCACCCAACTGGCTCGACGGCACCTAGTGCGCGACCCGACGACCGGGCTCTTGTCGCGCCAGGTGTTCAACGAGGCCCTCCGGGCCGCCGCCGCCCAGAGTTCCCGCTACGGGTGGACCTTCACCCTCCTCGTCCTCCAGATCGGGACGACCGAGGCGCCCCCGCCCGACGCCGAGATCCGCCGGCTCGGCCACGCCTTCGCCCGGGCCCTGCGCAGTGGTGACACCGGCGGCCGGCTCTACCGCGCCACGTTCAGCGCCCTGCTCCCCAACGCGACCGCCCAGTCCCTCCACGCGCTGGTCGAGCGGTTCTGCGGAGAATCAGGAGTGGGGGTCGCCGCGCTGCGCTTCGCCAGCGCGACCGCCCCCAACGACTCCGTCGACCCGGCCGAACTGTTCCGATTGGCCGGGAGCCGGCTGCATGGCTGACAATCTTCCGGACCGACCGACGGGGGGGACGATGCACGAAGATCTCGCCGAGCTCGAGCTCGAGCTCCGCTTGCTCCCGGGCGTGGTCGATGTCGGCTTCGGCCCGGTCGAGCCGACCGGCCACGTCCCCATCAGCCTCGTGGCCCTCGAGCCCGAGGCCGACCTCGACCGGGCGGCCACCCGGGTGACCCGGACCTTCGGGGGCTCGGCCACCGTCGAGGTCCTCGACCTGTCGCCACCGGAGCCGGCCGCGCCGGCGCCGAGCCCCCCCCGACCGGGCCCGCTCGTCGGAGACGAGCGGGTGGCGCTGGTCGAGAGCGGCGTCGATCAACGCAACGGCGAGGCCCGAGTGGTCCTGTCGTGGCTAGGCCGCTCGGCAACCGGCTCGGCCGTCGCCGGGTCGCTGATCGGCCCGGCGAAGGCCACCCTGGCCGCGCTGGAGGGCCTGGGGGTCGTGCTCGACGCCGCGCTGGCCTCGGTCAGCTCCGGGCAGGGCCTGCAGAACCCCCCGATCCGGGTCATCCTGCGCTCGGCCCACGACGACACCGAGTTCGTCGGCATCGCCCAGGGCTGCAGCGAACCCGAGTCGGCCTCGCGGGCGACGCTGGCCGCCTTCAATCGCTATATCGGGAGCCAAAGCCCCGTGTCCTCCTGACCTCGAAGACCGAAATCGGCGACCGTTTCGCCAGGTCGAGGCGGACGTCCCTGGATAATCCCATGGATGTGATTTAGCATCTGGGAACTCGAGGCGAATTGGGAGTCCGAGCTTCGATCCAGGGACGAAATCGCGGAGCGAGAGGACAGACAATGAGCCAGGCCACGTTGTCGGATGTGGGCCAGCTGCTGGGAACGGGGTTTTTCGACGAGTCGACGGGGCTCACCTTCGAGTTCCACCACCCCCGGGCCCGCCCCGACGTCTGGGCCGAGTACCTGGACGGGGCCAGCGCGGCCTACGCCCGCTACGGGGTCGGCGAGGCGATCAACCGGGCCCGTCTCGGCGACGGGGACGGCGTGTCGGTGTTCGCCGTCGGGCGCCGGGGAAACGGCGCGGTCCGGGCCGGCGTCCGCTTCCACGGCCCTCTGAACGGGATCGACGACTCCTCCTCGCTCATCGAGATGAACCAGTCCTCCGAACTCGACCGGCTGCGGAACCTGGTCGCCCGGTTCATTCCCCACGGGGTGGTCGAGATCAAGGGGGCGTGGAGCTCGGTCAAGGGCTCCGGCCCCCACTCGATGTTCAAGTCCTTCAACCGCTGCGTCGTCTACACGCTGCACTGGCTGCGTTGCGAGTTCGCGCTCGCCACCCTCGCCGAGGAGCACATCGAGCCGGTGGTGGAGGGCGGGGCCCACCTCGTGTCCACCGAGAGCGTGCCGTTCCCGAGCGAGCACTACCGGACCGTGCTCATGGGCTGGCGACGCTCCCGCCTCCTCGACACCACCGTGAGCGACCAGGTGCTCCTGGAGCGCCTGGAGCTGGGCCAGCTCTCCGGGCCGCCCGCGCCGGGTCGGGAGTCAGCGGCGTCCCGGCTCGACGACCAGTGGTGGCGTCCGCTCGTGCTCGACTGCCGCTCCCGCGGGGACCGGGCGGTGGCGGAACGCCTCTTATCCTCGGACGTCGCCGTCATCGACCGAATCGAGGGCCAGCGGGCGGAGCTCGACGACCTCCGGCCGCCCCTCGACCCCGAGCTGGCGGCCGAGGCGCCGCGCTACGTCTACTACCCGTGGCGCCGCACCCTCCTGCGGATCGTCGGCCCGGCCGCCTTCGAGGTGTTGCGCCTGGACCGGAACCGCAACAAGATCACCGCCGCCGAGCAGGCCCGGTTGCGCACCATGGCCGTCGGGGTGGTGGGGCTGAGCGTGGGTCACGCCATCGCCCACCTGCTGGCCATGGAGGGCCTCTGCGGCGAGCTCCGCCTGGCCGACATGGACCACCTGGCGACGAGCAACCTGAACCGGATCCCGGCCAGCCTGCTCGACATCGGCCTCAACAAGACGGTGGCCGCTGCCCGGCGCATCGCCGAGATCGACCCCTACCTCAAGGTGTCGATCTGGCCCGAGGGGATGACCGAGGAGAACCTGGCCTCCTTCCTCGCCGGCCTGGACCTGGTGATCGAGGAGTGCGACTCGCTCGACATGAAGCTCCTCCTCCGGGAGGCAGCCCGGGAGCGGCGGATCCCGGTCATCATGGAGACGAGCGACCGGGGCCTCCTCGACGTGGAGCGCTTCGACCGAGATCCCGGGCGCGAGCCGTTTCACGGACTCCTGACCGGGATCGGCGCGAGCGACATCGCCGGGCTCTCGACCCGGGACAAGGTGCCCTACATGCTGCGGATCCTCGAGCCCGACCAGGTGTCGACCCGGGCCGCCGCCTCACTGGCCGAGGTGGGCAAATCCCTCAGCACCTGGCCCCAGCTGGCCGGGGACGTCACGCTCGGGGCGGCCACGGTCGCGGCGGCGGTGCTCCGTCTGGTGCGCGACGGCGACCTGGCCTCCGGCCGGCTCCGGATCGACACCGACGCCCTCCTCGAGACGATCGCCGAGCCAGCCCTCCCCGCCAAAGCGGAGCTCGTCGAGCCCGAGAGCGGCGTCGAGGAGGTGCCGTCGGACCCGATGCGACTGGTCGCCTTCGCCGCCGCCCGCGCCCCGTCGGGCGGCAACGTCCAGCCCTGGCGCTTCGAGCTCACCGACGAGGCGTTCGCGGTCTTCTTGGACCCGGCCAAGTCGGTGACCATGGACGTCGCCTACCGAGGCAGCTACGTGGCCATCGGGGCCTCGTTGTTCAACGCCCGGGTGGCCGCCGCCGCCCGGGGCCGTCTGGGACCGCTCGAGCTGTTCCCAGACGCCCGCATGGACGGACCGGTCGGGGTGCTCCACTTCGGCCGGGGGACCGACGCCGGTCTGGCCGCACTGTTCGACGCGGTGCTCAACCGGACCACCAACCGTCGCAAGGGCATCCCCGCCCCCGTCCCGGCCCCGGTGCTCGGAACGCTCCGCGAGGCGGCGGTCCTGGGCGGCGGCGGGGTGCACGTCCTCACCCGCCGCGACGAGCTCTCGGCCGCCGGCGACATCCTGGCCGAGTCGGACCGGATGCGGTTCCTCACCCCCGAGATCCACCACGAGATGGTGCGCGAGCTGCGCTGGCCCGGGCGCGACACCCTGGACACCGGCATCGACGTGCGCACGCTCGAGCTCGACCCGGCCGACTTGGCCGCCCTGGCCCTCTCCCGCCGCGACGACGTCATGACCCTCTTGGCCGACTGGGACGCCGGCCACGCGCTCGGCGACAACACCCGGGCGGCGATCGCCTCGTGCTCGGCCTTGGCCGTGGTGACCACCGAGGGGTCGAGCCGGGAGGACTTCGTGCGTGCCGGCGAGGCGGTGATGCGGGTCTGGCTGGCGGCCGAGGGGGCTGGGTTGGCCGTCCACCCGGTCTCGCCCCTGTTCATCTACGCCCACGGCGAGGAGCACTTCCAGGCCCTGACCAAGGAGCCCTTCGGCCACCGGCTGGCGGTCCTGGCCGCCCGGTTCCGGGAGCTCTGCTGGCTACGAGGGGGCGAGCAGCTGGGCCTGGTGCTCCGGCTGAGCCACGCCCCGGCACCCTCGGTCCGGAGCCACCGGCTGCCGCTCGACGCCGTCTTGAAGCGCTCCGCGGTGGCGCCGGCGCCCTCGGGGTTCCGGGCCATCGGCTCGTCCCGCTGAGCCCACCGGCGGGCCGACCAGCACCGGTCGGATCCGGAGCGATCGCTCCGCTCGGGGTTCGCCCAGCTCACCAAGGGTCACCAAACCATGCCAATGGTCGATGATCCACTTGCCGCGGCAACGGCGCCCGTAAGCTTTTCCAAGACCCGGCGTCGGCCGGGCCGTGAGTCCGATCTCGAACGAAGCGATGACCGAGACGTCCCCCAACCCGATCGAGCATCCCGACGACCCCTCGGCGCGCTTCGAGCCGGCCGACCCGCCGGTCATCATCGCCGGGCTCTCCCAGCTGCTCTCGTGGTCCAAGGCGATCGTCCTCGTCCCCTGGCGCCAGCACGCCCCGGTCGGTGCCGATGGCTGCCACTGGATCCTGGATGGCTACGAGGACGCCGCGGTCCTCCCCATCGCCAAGGTCATGCGAGACCGGCTCGCGGCTGCCGGCCCACTCTGCTACCTCGAGATGCCGACGTCCGAGCGAGACTGGACGGTCTGGGCCGAACCGGTCCGCATCGGGCCCGGGCCGGCCGTCGGTGCGCTCGGGGTGGCCAGGGATGCCGAGGAGCGCTGGACCGACGGTGACATCTCGACGGTGCGGGTGTTCGCCGCGTTGTGCGGTTCGGCCTGGGCCCGGACCTCGGCCGAGTACCAGGGGAGCCTGGACGAGCTGGTCATCGGGGCGGCCAACCGCTTGATGGTTGCCTCGGCCGCCACCTACACCGAGACCCTGACCGAGGTCCTGACCGTCCTCGCCGAATTCCTCCGGGCCGACACCGCCTTCATCCGCAAGAACGACCTGGTGGCCGACGTGAGCGTGCTGGTGGCCGAGTACCCGCCCCGGCCGCTCAAGCCCGACCCCGACCCCCTGGCGGTGGTGCCCTTCGACTCGGACCCGGTGTTCGCCGCGCTGCGGGACCTCAAAGAACCCCTCATCGTGCGGACCTCGGAGAACCCCGACGAGTACAACGAGCGGGTGAAGGACGGCTCGGGGGTGACCGAGTTCTCCGGAGCGGCGGTCCCGTTGCTCAAGGGCGGGACCACCGACGGGGCCCTCGGCTTCATTCAGTTCTACGACGCCCAGTGGACCCAGCCCCAGGTCAACGCGCTCCAGGCAGTGGCCTCGATGCTCACCCAGCTCGACGCCCGCATCGACGCCGAGACCCGGCTCCAGCACCTCGCCCTCCATGACGACCTCACCGGCCTGCCCAACCGCCGGGCCCTGATCGAGGAGCTGGACCGGCGCCTGGGCGGCCGGGTCCCGACGGCCCTTTTGTTCTTGGACCTGGACCGGTTCAAGTACATGTACGACTACCTCGGGCACCTGGCCGGGGACCGGGTCCTCCTCACCACGGCCGACCGGATCCGCATGTCGGTGCGGCCGGGGGACTTCACCGCACGGCTGGGCGGGGACGAGTTCGTGGTGGTGATGAGCGGCGCCGGAGGCGAGCTGGCCGCCATGGCCACGGCCAACCGCCTGCTCTCGCTGGTCTCCAAGCCCCTCGAGGTGAGCTCCCAGCACGTCTCGCACACCGCCTCGGTGGGGATCGCCCTGGCCCAGCCGTCCGAGATGGGCGCGCTCCAGCTCCTCGGCAACGCCGACGTGGCGCTGTTCGCGGCCAAGACCCAGGGGCGCAACCGGGCGGTCATCTTCGACGACGTGCTCCGGTTGGAGATCGACGAGCGCACCGACACCGAGATGATGCTGCGCGAGGCACTGGCCAGCGGGGGCCTCCGGCTCTTCTACCAGCCCGAAATCGACATGACCACCGGCAAGATCCTGGGCGTCGAGGCCCTGGTGCGCTGCGAGCATCCCGAGCGCGGCATCATCCCGGCCGGCCAGTTCATCGCGGTGGCAGAGGAGACCGGGCTCGTGGTCGACCTCGGGCGCTGGGTGCTCGAGGAGGCGTGCCGCCAGATGCAGGTCTGGCGGGACCGCTACCCGGGCCTGGACCTGCTCATGCGGGTCAACATGTCCCCGGCCCAGCTGTCCTCCCCCGGCATCACCGAGCACATCAGCCGGTGCCTGCGCCAGTCCAACCTGCTCGGCTCGGCGTTGTGCCTCGAGATCACCGAGCACGTGGTCATGCAGGACGTGGAGCGGGCTATCGCCATCCTCGACGACTTCCGCACCCTCGGGGTCCGCCTGGCCATGGACGACTTCGGCACCGGGTTCAGCTCGATGGCCCAGCTGAAGCGGATCCCCATCGACACCTTGAAAATCGACATGAGCTTCGTCATCGGCCTGGCCGACGACCCGGCCGACCAGGCGATCGTCGAGGCCATCGTGCACCTCGGTGAGTCCTTCGGCCTCGACCTGGTGGCCGAGGGGGTGGAGAACGAGCGGGACATGGCCGAGCTCGTCCGCCTCGGCTGCGTCCGGGGCCAGGGCTTCCTCCTCGCGAGGCCGGTACCCCCGGCCGACCTCGACCCGGTCCTGTGGCGGGGTGGCATCGACCTCGCCAAGATCGGCTCCCCCTCGACCAGCGGCTCGCGCTCGGGGCGGAGCCTGTCGGCCTGAGCGGCCGGGCTCCTCAGACCGCCAGCACCACCGGGACGATCAGCGGGCGGCGCCGGGTCCGCTCGCTCACGAGGCCCCCGAGGGCCCGCCGGAGCGCCCGGCCCAGGACCTCGACGTCCCGGGCGCCGTCGGCCATCGACTTGGCCAGCGCCTCAGCCACCACGGTCGCCGCCTCCTCCAGGAGCGCCTCGGCCTCGGGGGCGTGCACCCATCCCCGGGTGATCACCCGGGGGCTCCCAACGACGGCGGTGGCGTGGAGGTCCACCGTGGCCACGACCATGACCACCCCCTCGTCGGCCAGCATCCGGCGGTCCCGGAGCACCCCGTGGCCAACGTCGCCGACCGTGCCGTCGACGTAGAGGTAGCCGGCGGGGACCGAGCCGTCCCGACGCAAGCCGCCCTGGTCCAGGACCACGGCGTCGCCGTCCTCGCACAAGAGGACCTGGTCGGACGGCACCCCCATGCGCGCCGCCAGATCGGCGTGGTGGACCAGGTGACGGTACTCGCCGTGCACCGGGATGAAGGCCCTCGGGCGGGTCACCGAGAGCAGGGTGGCCAGCTCCCCCTGGCGGGCGTGCCCGCTCACGTGTACCGGCGCCTTGCCCGAGTGGACCACCTCGGCTCCCCGACGGTGCAGCTCGTCGATCACCTTCCCGACCGACCACTCGTTCCCCGGAATCGGATGGGCGCTGATGATGACCACGTCGCCCCGTTCGATCTGGACCCGCTTGTTCTCCCCGGTGGCCATGAGCGAGAGAGCCGACATCGGCTCGCCCTGGGAGCCGGTCGAGACCAGGCAGACCCCGGAGGGGTCGAGGCGGCCGATGTCCTCGAGGTCGACCACCGTGTCGTTGTCGAGGGACAGGCTGCCGATCGATCGGGCCAGCTCCACGTTGGCCACCATCGAGCGGCCGACGAAGGCCACCTTGCGCCCGGTCGCCCGGGCGGCGTCGGCGATCTGCTGGACCCGGTGGATGTGGCTGGCGAAGCAGGCCACGATGACCCGCTGGTCGGAGCGGGCCGCGAACAGCTGTCGCAGGGTCTCACCGACCGAGGACTCCGAGGGCGTGAAGCCGGGCTCCTCGGCGTTGGTCGAGTCGGCGAGCAGGAGCCGGATCCCCGGATCCTCTGCCAGTGCCCCGAAGCGGGCCAGGTCGGTGCGGCGGCCGTCGACCGGCTGGAGGTCGAGCTTGAAGTCCCCCGAGTGGAGCACCACCCCCTGGGGGGTGTGGAAGGCGAGCGCGAAAGCGTCGGGCACCGAGTGGGTCACCGGGATGAACTCGACCTCGCAGGGCCCGATGCGCCGTCGCTCCCCGTCGGCCACCGCCACGAGGGTGGTCCGCTCGAGCAGCCCGGCCTCCCGGATGCGGTTGGAGGCCAGGCCGACGGTCAGTTCGGAGCCGTAGATGGGGACCGAGAGGTCGCGCAGCAAGAAGGCCAGACCCCCGGTGTGGTCCTCGTGTCCGTGGGTGAGGACGATCCCCTCGACCCGGTCGGCGTGCTCGGCCAGGTACGAGAAGTCCGGCAGGACGAGGTCGATGCCTGGCATATCGGGGTCGGGGAACATGATCCCGCAGTCGATGACGAGGATGCGCCCGTCCACCTCCAAGCACGCGCAGTTGCGACCGATCTCCCCCAGGCCGCCCAGGAACCCGAGACGGACCGGCCCGGGCCGCTTGGCCGCGGCGGCCGGGCGCGCCGGCGCGCCACGCCGGGCCGACTCAAGGCCGCGGGCACGTCGGGGACGGGCAGAGGTCCTGGCCGGTTCCCCGCCCCGTCCGTGAGGCTCAGCCAACCGTGGCGCCCAGCCGCTTGAGGACGCCCCGGGCCGCCTGGTCCAGGGCGTCGGGGGCGGGGCCGAGCGGATCCCGGCACTGACCGACCGCGAGCCCGAGGGCCCGGCAGGCCGCCTTGGCCGGCAGGGGGTTCGGGAAGGCGTCGCTCGACTCGAAGGCGAAGCTCTCGAGTAGCCGGGCGAGCATCGTCTTCGAGCCGACCAGGTCCCCTTTGGAAAAGGCGGTGAGCATCTCGGCCATCTCCCGTCCCGCCCAGTGGGCGGCCACGCTCACCACCCCAACCGCCCCCACCGCCAACATGGGCAGGGCCAGGTCGTCGTCACCGCAGTAGATCTCGAAGCTCGACGGGGTCAGCGCGTCCAGCCGGGCCGCCCGGGCCGGGTCCTTGGTCGAGTCCTTCACCGCCACGATCGCCTCGACCGAGGAGGCCAGCTCGACCATGGTCTCGAGGGCGACGGCCCGTCCGGTCCGCACCGGGATGTCGTAGATCATGACCGGCAGGTCGGTGGCGGCCGCCACCGCCTCGAAGTGCCGACGCAACCCGGCCTGGGAGGGTCGGTTGTAGTAGGGGGTGACGACGAGGAGCCCATCGACCCCGGCCTTGGCCGCCTTCTTGGCCAGCTCGACCGAGTGGAGCGTGTCGTTGGTCCCCGCCCCGGCCAACACCGGGACCTCGACCGCCTCGGCCACCGCCCGCCACAGGGCGAACTTCTCCTTGTCGCTCAGCGTGGGGCCCTCCCCGGTGGTCCCCGAAACCACGAGGCCCCTGCTGCCGTGGTCGACCAACCACCGGGCCAGGCGCTGGGCCTCGGCCAGCTGGAGGGCGCCGGCCGGGTCGAAGGGGGTGACCATGGCCGTGAGCAATTCGCCGAAGCGCGCGTGGTGCCCCGCCGGTCCCATCGAACTCAGGGTACCAGCGGCGGTGCCGACCGCCCGGGCCCGACCGGGGCCCGGGGTGCTCAGGACACCTGGCGGGTGGCCGGGGACCCGTCGGCGAAGGCGTCCTCGTCCTCGGTCGAGTCGGTCAGGTTCTCGAACGCGATGACCCCCATCTCGGTGAACCGCTGGCGCAGCCAACCGTCGGCCGCGTCGAGGAGACCCAGCTTGCGCAGGTTGGGCACGATTCTCGAGAACAAGAGGATCTGGAAGTCGTCCTGGTTCGGGTCCTCGCGCGAGGCGATGGTGAGCACGTCGTTCCACGGCACGCCCATGCGGTCCCACACCTCTTGGGACCGGAGCCGGTCGCGCATACGCACGGCCGCCTCGAAGGCGAACTCCTGGCGCTCGCGCAGCTCGGGCGCCGACAGCTGGGAGTAGAGCTCCTGGAGGCTCAGCACCCCGAAGGCGACGTGGCGGGCCTCGTCGGCCATGACGTAGCGCAGCAGCTGCTTCAAGAGCGGTTCCTCGGAGATCTGGTGCATGAAGCCGAAGGCGGCCAGGGCCAGCCCCTCCACCATGATCTGCATGCCGAGGTAGGTCATGTCCCAGCGGGAGTCGGCGATGATGTCGTCGAGCAGGAGCCCGAGGTGGCCGTTCATCGGGTAGTGCCCGGACATCTTCTCGTCCAGGTAGCGGGAGAAGACCTCCACGTGGCGGGCCTCGTCGACCACCTGGGTCGCCGCGTAATACTTGGCGTCGATCCACGGCACGGTCTCGACGATCTTGGCTGTGCACAACAGCGCGCCCTGCTCCCCGTGCATGAACTGGCTGAGGGTCCAGTTCTGGCTCTCGATGCCGAAGCGCACCCACTCCTTCTTGTCCCACTTCGCCAGTGAGGTTCCCTCGAGCATCGCGTCGCTCCACCCCATCTGCTCGGGGTTGGTGGCGAAGTTGGCCATGAGGGTCGCCTCCTGGTCGACCGGCGTGTCCCAGGGCAGGTCGGTTCGGGCGTTCCACTGCGCCGTCTTGGCTTTCTCGTAGAGCTTGTCCAGCTTCTCAAGCCGGCCCTTCTCGTAGTCCCAGGTGAACTCGGCGTCGCAGTGGTCGGTGACGTTGTGATGGCCGCTCTCGTCCTCGTGCCCGATGAAGGACAAGATGGCCTCCAGGTCGTTCACATCGGCGCGCCCGATGATCTCCTCGGTGCTGCGCATCGCGTCGGGCGCGCCGGCCGATCCGGTCGTCTCCATGGGCTCCTCCGTTGGCTTGGTCTCTTCGGTCATGTCGATCCCCTCTCGGCGCTCGGTCGGTGCCGGGCGCTCACCGGGCGGCCACCTCGGCCTCCGGGGCCCGCAGGGCCAGGACCCCCGGCAACACGAAGCGGCCCACCAGCCGGGCCACGTCGTCGCGGTCGGTGACCTCGACGGTGCCCTGGCCCGGCGCTGCCAGGTAGCTGAGGACGATCCGGGCCGCCCACTCGGCGGCCCGGGCCGCCTGGTCCGGCTCGAGCCAGCGGGCCAGGAACGGGGCGGCGAGCGTCGAGGCCACCGCCAGCACCCGTTCCATCCGGTCGAAGCACAACTGCGAGAGGAGCACGCCGGGTTCGTGGGCCAGGAGGAACCCGATGGCCGCGTGCTCCCGCAGGCGACGGGCGGCACCCACGATCCCGGCGACCAGGACCCCCTCTAAGTCCGAGGCCTCGCCCATGGCCACCGCCAGCTCGGAGAACACCCGGGCCAGCTCGGTGTCGACGGTGGCGGCGAAGATCGCGTCACGCCCGCCGGGGAAGACCCGGTAGACGGTGGCCCGGGAGAGGCCGGCCGCGGCGGCCACGTCCTCGAGCGTGGTCTTGGTCAGGCCCTGCCGGGCCAGGCAGGCCACGGTGGCGTCGACGATCCGGACCCGCTGGGACGAGCGGTCGTCGGCCCCGAGGTGCCGGATGGGGGCCCGCGGCACGCCGACACCTGGGGCCGGCCAGGCCAGATCGGTGTCGCTCGAGGTCCCCGCAACCACAGACACGGCGCCGAGACGTTAGGGCGAAGAACGTTTCATTGTCAACGCGTCTCGGGGCGATCGGCACCGCCCCGACCAGCGAGGACGACCCGGGAGGAACCACCAGTGAGCCGGGGACAGCCGCTAGCTTGGTGCCTTTGATGGCACGCTTCCGCGTCAACCGGGCCGAGGACGGCCGGTTCGAGTCGGCCCGCTCGGGCGCCCAGCGGGAGCGGGACGAGCTGCGCGCCCAGGCGGCCGAGGTGGCGGGGGGCGCTCCCGAGCCGCTCGGGGTCTACGCCTTCTCGACCGCCGAGCCGGGCGCGGCCCTCCCCCGCCGCCTCGAGGAGTGGGTGTTCGCCGAGACGCTCGGGGACCCTGCGGCGGCCGTGCTCGCCGAGGAGTTCGCCCCCTACGACCACGCCACCGTCCTTCTGTGCGTGCTCGACCACCATCGTCGGCTCCCAGCGGCCATGGTGCGGCTCATCCTGCCGTCCAAGGCCGGGCTGAAGAGCCTCAACGACCTGGGCTCCACGTTCTCGGTGGGCCCCGATGCCCTCTTCGAGGCCTGCGACTTCGACTACGACCCCAACCACACCTGGGACGTGGCCGGCATGGCCATCGGGCCCGAATACCGGTCCGCCGCCTTCCAGGGGCTGGTGACCATGGCCCTGTGCCAGTCGATCTCGGTCCTCGGGGCTCGGCTGGCTTTCCCCTGGGCCCTCACCCTGGTGCACGTGCCAGTGCTGCGGATGCTCCAGTGGAAGCTGCACCGCCCGTTCCACGAGTTCGAGGGGGTCGAGCCCCACCCCTACCTCGACTCACCGGCCAGCCTCCCGGCGTGGATGCACCTGCGGGAGTGGCACCGGCGGCTCTTCGAGCGCGACCGCGTCCTCTACCGGATCATGACCGAGGGCACCGGGCTCGAGGCGGCCGTGCGGCCGCCGGACTGGGAGCGGGCCGCCGGGGTGGCCGCCGAGGTCAGCGCCCTGGCCGACCTACGCCTCCATCTCCGGTGACCAGCCGGAGCCCCTGGCGCGGGGAGATGGCCCGCAGCGTCGGCACCACCTCGTCGCCGGGCACCGGGCGGGCGTAGAAGAACCCCTGGGCCAGCTCGCAACCGAGCTCCCGCAGCACCCGCTCCTGGAGCTCGTGCTCGACCCCCTCGGCCACCGTGACCGCGTCGATGTCCCTCGCCATGGCCACGATCGCCGCGACCAGGGAAACCTCAGTCGAGTCCTCGCCCCCCAGGCCCTCGATGAACCGCCGGTCGATCTTCACGTAGTCGACCGGGAACTGGCGGAGGTGGGCGAGGGAGGCGTAGCCGTTGCCGAAGTCGTCGACGGCCAGACGGACCCCGAGGTCGCGCAGCCCGACCACCAGGCCCACCCCCTCGGTCGGGCGCTCCATGAGGGTCGGCTCGGCCAGCTCGACGCACAGGGCGGCGGGGTCGAGACCGGTCTCGGCCAGGACCCGCCGGATCCGGGCGCTCAGGTTGTGGCTCTTCAGGTGCAGGGCCGAGACGTTGACCGAGACGAACAGCCCCTCGGCCCCCGGGAGCCGGCGCCACAGGGCGAGCCAGCGGGCGGACTCCCGGATGACCCAGTCCCCGATCTCGGTCAGGAGCCCCCCGGCCTCGGCGCACTCGATGAACACCGACGCCGGCACGAGCCCCCGGGTCGGGCG
>DAHUZS010000029.1 GCA_027315045.1 Acidimicrobiaceae bacterium | reverse complement strand
GAGACCCAAAGGCGGTGGTCCACACCTCACCCAGCAGGTCTTCCGCTGGTCCCCGTCCGACCCGACGCACCAAATAAGCCCATACCGCAGCCTCGTGCCGGTCGATCACCTCGACGAACGCGTCGTGGTCACCGGCCAGTGACCAGCTAATCAGCTCCGCATCGGACGTCACGACCCTCCTCGTCCCGAATATGCCCTACACCATGTACTTGCCAAATCAACCCGCAAAGCGTTGGGACCGCCAATCAGGGCGGGATTCCCAGCGAAGGGCCGGTTGCCGAGGGGTTCCGCGGACGACCTAGCCGGAAGTTACGTCTGCCAGCCCTGGTTCTGTCACCGGAAAGCCCTGTTCAGCGACGGCAGAGTGGCTCTCTGGCGACGGCCTGACGTAGCCACGAGTATCCGTGACAGGTGCGGCTGGTCGTGGTAAAGTTGCTGTATGGGACGCCCCGCTCGCGATCGCAGTGCGGCCATGCACGTGACCACGACTAGGCGACGCCACGGCGACCGGGAGTACACGACCACGCTGTTGCGCCAGAGCTATCGCGAGGGGGGCAAGGTCCGCCACCGAACGCTCGCCAACCTCTCGCACCTGCCAGAGGCAACGGTCGAGCTGGTGCGGGCGTCGCTCGCCGGCACGACGTTCGTGCCGGCCAACGAGGCGCTCGTGACGCTGCGCTCCCTGCCTCACGGCGACGTGGCGGCGGTGTGGGGACTGGCCGAGAAGCTGGGCTTGAAGGACCTCCTCGGCCCCCCGTGTCGCGAGCGTGACGTCGCCCTCGCCCTCATCTGCTCGCAGGTGGTCGAGCCTGCCTCCAAGGCGGCCTACGCCACGTGGTGGGACGACCGCACCTTGGGGGTGGACCTCGCCATCGCCGGTGCCCACAGCGACGAGGCGTACGCGGCGATGGACTGGCTCTTCTCTCGCAAGGAGGCGATCGAACAGGCGCTCGTCGCCCGGCACCTGGGCGACGGGTCGCTCGTCTGCTACGACCTGTCCTCGTCCTGGGTGGAGGGCCGCCACAACGAGCTGGCGGCGTTCGGGCACTCACGGGATCAAAAGCGCTCGAAGCGCCAGATCGAGTACGGCGTGGTGGCGACGACCGACGGGCTTCCCTGTGCGATCGAGGTCTTTGCGGGCAACACCTCGGACCCGAAGAGCTTCGAGACGATCGTGGGCGTTGCGGGTGAGCGATTCGCGCTGCAGCGGATCTGCTTCGTCGGCGACCGGGGCATGATCACCTCGGCGCGCGTCGAGGCGCTGCGAGCCCACGGCGGCATCGACTGGGTCACCGCCCTGCGCTCCACCGAGATCAAGAAGCTGGTCGCCGCAGGGGCGCTCCAACCGACGCTCTTCGACGAGGTGAACCTGGTCGAGATCTCCCATCCCGACTACCAAGGTGAGCGCCTCGTCGCCTGTCGCAATCCCTTCTTGGCCGCCGAGCGGGCACGCAAGCGCGCCGAGCTGCTCGATGCCACCGAGGCCAACTTGGCCAAGGTGCAGGCAGCGGTGGAGGCCGGACGTCTGCGTGATGCCGGCAAGATCGGGCTTCGCGCAGGACGCGTCGTCAACCGCCACAAGATGGCCAAGCACTTCACCTTGGAGATCGAAGAAGGGCGCTTCAGCTTCTCCCGCAAGCAGGACGCGATCGCCGCCGAGGCCGAGCTCGACGGGATCTACGTGATCCGCACCTCGCTCAGCGAAGACAAGATGGCTGCTCCAGAGGTGGTGAAGACCTACAAGTCGCTGTCCAACCTCGAACGCAACTGCTTCCAGCACATGAAGACCGTCGACGTAGAGATCCGCCCCATCCGCCACCGCCTGGCCGACCGGGTGCGCACGCACGCCTTCATCTGCATGCTCGGCGCCCACCTCACCTGGCACCTGCGCCGGGCGTGGGCAGAGCTGACCTTCACCGATGAGGCTCCGCCCGAGCGAGCCGACCCCGTCGCCCCAGCGAAGCGCTCACCGGCCGCATCGGCCAAGGCGGCCCGGCGAGCCCAGCCCGACGGGACTGCACTCCGCCCCTTCCAGGGCCTGCTCGACCACCTCGCAACGCTCACCCGCAACACGAACAAGGTGGCGGGCACCGAGGTCACCTTCGATCAGCTCACCGAGGCCACGCCCACCCAGCGCAAGGCCTTCGAGCTGCTCGGGATCCCGATCCCTCTGCGCATCACGTAGCCACGACGCTCCCCGACAGATGACGCCAAGTCCAGGTCAGCGCGGTAATCGCCCGGCTGACCAGCGTAACTTCCGCCTAGCGGGCCCGACGCCGGCAGGGTGGCACGTCACGGGCGCTTGCCGGGCTGGCCGGCCGGCCCCCCC
>DAHUZS010000027.1 GCA_027315045.1 Acidimicrobiaceae bacterium | reverse complement strand
TCATCGGCACTCCGGCCAGTCCGCCGAAATCCGACAAGGCTGGTCCCGGACGACCCAAAGGCACTCGTCGACCGCCACGAACGCGCTATCCGGTGGTCAAGAAGGCCGCGTAACGAGCTGGCGAAGGTTTAATCGCAAGCTAAGGGCACCATGGAGATCACCGAGCACATCGAGACCCTGGAGCTGGAGGGTCGTCGACTGGCCGAGGCCGCCGAGATCGCCGGGCCTGGCACTCCGGTGCCGACGTGCCCCGGATGGGCGGTGCGGGACCTGGTCAAGCATCTCGGCTACGTGCACCGATGGGCGACCGAGCAACTGGCGGTCCCGAGGCCCGAGATGGTGGGCGGCGCCGGGGAGCGGGAAGTCCTCGAGTCCGGCCCAAAGGACGACGCGCTGCTCGCCTGGTTCCGGGCGGGCCACGCCACCTTGGTGGACACCCTGCGACGGGCCGACCCGTCCCTCCCCTACTGGTCGTTCCTCCCCGCTCCTTCGCCCCTGGCCTTCTGGGCCCGCCGGCAGGCCCACGAGACCGCCGTCCACCGGGCCGACGCCGAGTCGAGCCTCGGAGGCATCGGTGCGTTCGAGTCGCCCTTCGCCGCCGACGGGCTCGACGAGCTGCTCACCGGCTTCGCGCCCACTGAGCGGGCGCGGGCGGTGGTCGAGCGCCGCCGAGTGCTCGCGGTGGAGCCGGACGACGTCCCGCAGCGCTGGCTGATCGGCCTCGGCCCCGACGGCGTCGACATCACCGCTGGCCCGGGAGGACACGACTGCGCCCTTCGGGGCCCGGCTTCCTCTCTCTACCTCCTCATGTGGAACCGGGGAGATCCCGAGCTCCTCGGTGTCGAGGTCGCCGGAGAGGCCGAGCTCCTCGGGCGCTGGCGCGACAGTCTCCAGGTCCGCTGGAGCGACTGAACCGCTCAGATGTCGTCGGCGGGCCGCCCCGGCGCCAGCCCGTGCTCGGCCCAGGCCCGGGCGAGCAGCCCGGAGACGAACGGAGCCTGAGCACGACGTACCAGTCCATGTCCCGATCGGCGAGCTCGGCGTTCTGCTGTTTCAGCTCGCCGGAGGCGCCGCGGGCCTCGAGGTCAACACGCGGGAGATCGCGCCACAGCCAGTGGTCCAGATGGGCCTCGGAGTCCTCGACGACCAGGTAGAGGTGGTGGGTCGGCAGTGACGGCTCCTTCGGCGGCTCGAAGGCCTCACGCCCGAGGACACCGAGGTCGCCACGCCACCGGTAGCCGAGAGTCGCCTTTCTCCGGTCCGGCCGCAGCTCTAGCGCTCGTCACCGGTCGAGGTCATGCGCCGACCGCTGCCAGCATGGTTCGCCTCAGGATCCGGCGGGGGTCACCGTGCTCCAGTTCGGCTGCGAAGGCTCAAGCTGTCCCGCTGGGCCCTGGCCGAACAGCCGGAGGACGTTGCCGGTCAGGCGTCGCATCATCGGTGCAGGGCACCCCGGGTTCGAAGACGGACACGGCTGGAGGGTGGCCACCCACACGTTGTTGCCGCTGTCGAACACGCCGGCTCCGCTGCCACCGATCGTGTAGTAGGTGGTGTCCGAATAGGTGTTGCCATTCCAGGCCCCCTGGTTCGTATAGCTCTCGGAAAGCGGGATTGGCGAGTGCGCGAGGACCTGGAGGTTCTGGGGGAACGGTCCGTTCGGGTCGAGGTGGTCGATGTCGGAGTTGATAACCGACGGGATGGCACTGCCGTTGGTGAGACCGGTGTCGGCGAAGAGCCAGGAGGTGGCGTCGTAGACCACCATCGGGGCGTTCGGGGCGCCGGGCACCATGAACCCGCTGTAGATCTGGCCCAGGAACGACTCGGCGTCCCAGTTGGTCGGCGGCGAGGCCCAAGTGTTCCCGGTCACCTCCAGGGGGTCGCCGCCCTGGCTGTTTAGCGGGTCTTCGGCGGCATTGCGGTAGTCCACCTCCTCCCGGTCGTTGCCGAGCGGCGAGGATTGCAAGCGGGCGTGACGGACGAAGGTGGCGGCGCCGAAGAAGGCCACGTTGACCCCGGCGTTGGCCGCGTCGAGCACCGCCATGCGCTCGGAGTTGGTCCACGTCTCGTCGTGGTCCAGCGCGATCAGGGCCTTGTGCTGGGCGACGAAGCCCGGGTGCTCAGAGATGCAGATGTCGGTGCAGTAGGTGACATCCAGTCCCTGTTGCTCCATGAACGACACCATCGGGTACTCGTTGGTCAAAAAGTCCGATGCGCCGTAGCCCGAATAGGGCCGGTCGAAGGACACCACCCGGGCCCGATTGCACGGGGGGTACGAGTTCGTGTCGAGGATGCACGGGCCGGTTCCCTTGTAGAAGTCGTAGCCCCCGAAGCTGTTCCAGCCCTGCTCGACGAGCGACCGGTTCATCACGAGGTAGGTGGCGGTGCTCGTCGGCTGCCAGATGGTGAGCGGGATGTAGGCCGAGTTGTTCCCGGCCACCAGCTTGAGCAGGTAGTCGCCGGGGAAGAAGGCCGAGGTGATGGTCATCGTGAGCGATTCGGACCAGTTGTCGCAACTCACCATGTTGGTGGACGCCTGCACCGGGCACTGGGGCTGGTACACCCCGGCCACGCTCCCCGAGTTCCAGACCTGCCGGGCCCCCAGTCCCTGGTACCACCCCATGCGGTAGGCGATGACCTCGAAGCTCGGGTGGTCGGTGGACACGTAGAGCCCGACGGTGTCGCCCTGCTGGGCGTAGTTGTGGTCGGCGAAGCCCTCGACGAAACCCGGCCCCTCCGAGGTGATCCGCCATGCCGAGGTCCCGGGAAGTTTGTTCTGGGCGATGATGGCGCTCGACTCGACGCCGTTGGGGCCGAGGAAGGTCCGGAGGGGCTGGGGCTTCTTGGCCGCCACACCGGGCGTGCGTCGTCTGTTCCGGTGCTCGGCGGCCGGAGCCGAACAGGCGGCAAGCAGAGTCACCAGAACCAGGAGGACCATCACTCGGGTCCCCCACGCTCGTGGGGTGCTCGGCGGGACGGCCCGACGAGGCGGGCAGGCTTCGTGATGCCCACGGGATCGGGGCGCGTCAGTCCAGACAGAGGTGGGCGTGGTGGGCGAATCTACCGTTTTAATCTGGATCGGCGTCCGCGCCGGGCCGGGCGTTGCCGCGCGTCGGGACCGGTGGGATCTCAGCCCGCCGTCAGCGAGCCCCTCCTGGGCGGGTAGGCCGGAGGCTGGCTGGCCCGGGTGGCGCCGTACATCGGGGTCGGGGCCTGGGCATCCTCCCGAGCGGATACCGCTTCCTCCGTCGACGTACTCCACGAGGCCCGTCCCCTTGGTCCCCTCCTCGTTCGGACCCTTGGCCCGGGCATTCCACCAGATGAACGTGGGGTCCGAACCCGAGGCGGAACCCGAGGTGAAGGCCGACTCGTGGTGGCCGTCGGCGACGAGCGGCGAGGTTGGCCCCCCGCCCGGCGGCGGGGCCCCGAACATCCCGGCGGCGAAGCTGGCCGGGGTGAGGTCGGGCCCGCCAGCCCCAGACCCAAGAAGAGCTGCTCGATGGGCAGAAGGATCCCCGGGACCACCTTGGCCGCTGGCGGCGTCTTGTCCGCTCCGTACCACCACCTGTAGAGACGGTAGGGCTCGCTCACCCCGCTCGCGGTCGGCACCGAGAGTGCAGAGATCCCGAAGGCGTGCGCCCACTCCGCCTGGTCTTAGTCGCGGCCGAGGGTGGTGGTGAGGGTGAGGACGGTCCCGGTGATGACCCACTCGGGGCAGTACCCGATTCCGCCGGCCTTCAGCTTGGCAGTGATGGTGGTGGCCTGATCGGGCAGCGTGGTGAGGTCGAGCTGATAAGTGAGGGACGACTGGAATGCCGGACCCGCCCAAGCAGACACTCCCTCTGGAGAGCCAACGATCCGTGATCTCGGCCCGACGGTTGCCTACGAGGCGGCACATCGGAGCTGACGGCGCGCGCGGACAGCATGTCCGGTGTCGGGCGGCGGCGTGGCCCGCTCGCTCGCGATAAGCATGCGCGAGTTGGCGAGGTGACCAGGCGCATCGCGCCCCAGCGATCAGTACCTCGGCAACGGCGAGGATCCCCTCAGGTGCGCCGAGGCACCGCAGCGGGCGAGTCGGCACCGGGAGGGCGTCCTAACGAGCCGTTCGTGACCTTTTGCACGAAGCTCACGCCGTCACCGATCGGCAACAGGACCACCCTGACCCGCGCGTCCGAGGCGATGGCCTTGTTGGTGGCCCGGACGGCCTCGACGCTCATGTCGGTGGCCGAGGGGTCGATCACCCGGCCTCCCTGGAGCACGTTGTCCAAGAGGATCAGGCCGCCCACCCGCACCCTCGAAACAACCTCCTCGTAGTACGCCGGGTAGTTCTCTTTGTCGGCGTCGATGAACGCGAAGTCGAACTGCTCGACCCCTTCGAGGCTCCGGAGGGTCTCGAGCGCCGGGCCGAGGCGGAGCTCGATTCGGTCGGTGACGCCGGCCTCCGCCCACGCCCGCTTGGCGATGGCGGTCCACTCGTCGCTCGCGTCGCAGCACACCAGGCGACCCGACGGCCCGAGGCCCCGGGCGATCGCCAGACCCGAGTAGCCGGTGAAGGTCCCGACCTCGAGGGCCCTGGTCGCCCCCATGGCCCGCACGATCAACTCCATCAACACCGCCTGGTCGGTGCCGATCTGCATTCGGGCCGCCCCTCCAGTGCGCTCCGCGGTCTCGACCTGGAGCCGGGTTTGCTGGTCATCGGGCCCGGTCGAGTGCGCTGAGGCGTACTCCTGGATCGCCGGGTCGACAAATCGGCTCCTGCTCTGGGGAACGGGCATGCGGGCCTCCCGGATCGGGAACGGGCGAAAGCTCAGAGTAGGCACGTGCCCATTCCCGACCGCACTCGCGAGGGGTGTCGGGGTAGATCGGTGGATTGACCCTAATATACGATTCATTCTAAAATCGCCCTATGAGCGACGACACAGACGCCCTCCGGACCTGCGGCCTGCGGGCGACCTCACCCCGATTGGCGGTCCTCGGGGCGCTCGGGCTCCGGCCCCACGTCGACGCCGACACGATCGCCGGCCTGGTGCGGCACAACCTCGGCACCATCGCCCCGCAGACCGTCTACAACGTCCTGGGCGCCCTGGTCGCCGCCGGCCTGGTCCGGCGGATCGAACCGGCCGGGAGTTCCGCCCTCTACGAACGACGAGTGGGCGACAACCACCACCACATCGCCTGCCGGAGCTGCGGTGCGGTCGCCGACGTCGACTGTGCGGTGGGACGACGCCCGTGTCTCACCCCGGCCGACGTCCACGGCTACGTCCTCGACGAGGCCGAAGTCACCTTCTGGGGCATCTGCCCGAACTGCCAACCCCTGGTCCGACGGCCGGACCAGGCCGCCGACACCAGCTCGGGCCCGGGCCCCGGCGACGGAGGACCGTCATGACCGACCGACCGCCGACGACCACCACCGACGCCGGGATCCCGGCAGCGAGCGACGAGCACTCGCTCACCGTCGGGCCCGACGGCCCGATCCTGCTCCAGGACCACTACCTCATCCAGAAGATGGCCCAGTTCAACCGGGAACGGGTGCCCGAAAGAGTGGTGCACGCCAAAGGCGGGGGCGCCCACGGATACTTCGAGGCGTCCGGGGAAGCGAGCCAGTGGTGCAAGGCCGGGTTCCTGGCCAAGGCGGTGCGGACCCCGGTCTTCGCGCGCTTCTCGACCGTGGCGGGCGAGCTCGGCTCGGCGGACACGGTGCGCGACCCCCGGGGCTTCGCGCTCAAGTTCTATACGGCGCAGGGAAACTACGACCTCGTCGGGAACAACACCCCGATCTTCTTCATCCGGGACCCCCAGAAGTTCTCCGACTTCATCCACTCCCAGAAGCGGCGGGCCGACACCCATCTCCGGGACCACGACATGCAGTGGGACTTCTGGACCCTCTCCCCCGAGTCGGCCCACCAGGTGACCTGGCTCATGGGCGACCGTGGGACCCCAAGGACATGGCGTCACCTGAACGGATACTCGAGCCACACCTACCAGTGGGTGAACGACGGCGGCGAGCGGTTCTGGGTCAAGTACCACTTCAAGACGGACCAGGGCGTCGAATGCTTCACCGACCCCGAAGCAAAGGCCATGGCGGCCGAGGACCCCGATTTCCACCTGCGGGATCTCCACGACGCCATCGCCCACCACAAGTTCCCGTCGTGGACCCTCTACATGCAGGTCATGGGGTTCGAGGAAGCGGCCGATTACCGCTTCAACCCCTTCGACCTCACCAAGGTCTGGCCCCACGGCGACTACCCGCTCCACCGGGTCGGGCACCTGGTGCTCGACGCCAACCCAGAGGACTACTTCACCGAGGTGGAGCAGGCGGCGTTCGAACCGTCCAACATGGTGCCGGGCATCGGGCCGAGTCCCGACAAGATGCTGCTCGGCCGGTTCTTCTCGTACCCCGACGCCCACCGCTACCGGATCGGAGCCAACTATCTCGAGCTCCCGATCAACCGGCCGTTACCGTCGGTGCACAGCTACAACCGGGACGGGACGATGCGCTACGCCAACCCGCCGGACCCGGTGTATGCCCCCAACTCGTTCGGCGGTCCGACGGCCGACCCATCACTGGCCGAACCGTCTTGGGGGGTGGCCGGCGAGATCGTCCGGGCCGCTTCCACCCCCCACGGTGAGGACGACGATTTCGTCCAGGCCGGGAACCTGTGGCGGAGCGTCCTCGATGACGGCGCTAGGCGGCGCCTGGTCGACAACGTCGTCGGGCACCTCCGATCGGGCGTGAGCGAGCCGGTGCTCGGACGCGCGCTCGAGTACTGGCGGCGGGTCGACGCCCGCCTGGGCGCCGAGGTGGCCAAGACGCTCGAGGGCGGTCGGTTGCGCGCGCTCGAGGTGTGAGCCCGATCACTCCGAGGTGTCGGCCGCGGCGCGGTCCTTCGCGACCTCGTCGTAGCTCTCGTAGTCGCTGCCGGTGTCGTCGGCGAACTCGAACTGCAGGAGACCCGCCTCACCCCAGCGCTCCCTGAGGTAGCCGTTGTTCGCATCCAGCAGACCGAGCTTGCGGACGTTGGGCACGAGCTTGGCGAAGAACCCGTGCTGGAAGGACTGGAAGGGGTTGAGGTCCCGCTTCTCGGCGGCGGCGCGCAGGTAGGGGACGACCGCGTCGGGGTTGACACCCATGCGCTCCCAGATCTCCGGAGTGGTCGACCGGGACCGGTTCCGCAAGGTGTTCTCGAGCAGGAATTCCTGACGCTCCTTCAGTTCGGTATCGGTGAGCTCGGGGTAGTACTCCGACAGGCTGATCACCCCGAACGCGACGTGCCGGGCCTCGTCCGACATCACGTAGCGGAGGAGCTTCTTCAACAACGGCTCCTCGGTCGAGCGCAGCATCCTCCCGAACGCGGCCAGCGCCAGGCTCTCGATCACGATCTGCATGCCCAGGTAGGCGACGTCCCAGCGGCTGTCCTCGATGAGAGCGGTAATCTGCGCGTCGAGGAAGGGGCTCATCGGGTAGGCCTCACCAAGCTTGGTGTGCAGGTACTTGGCGAAGACCTCGGTGTGACGTGCCTCGTCCATGGTCTGGGTCGAGGCGTAGTACTTGGCATCGATCCACGGCACGGTCTCGACGATCTTGGCCGCGACGATCATCGCGCCCTGCTCACCGTGCATGAACTGACTCAACGACGCCTTGAGGGCCTCGATCGCCAGCTGGGAGAACTCCTTCTCCGACCAGTTCCGGAGGGGCGAACCGGGCTCCTCGGCCGCGGCGCGGGCCAGCTCCACGGTGGCGTTCTGCTGGGGAGACGTCGCAACGAGCTCCTCGGGGTCGACGTTGATCGACCAGTCAAGGTCGGTGATGGAGTTCCACTGCGAGGCCATCGCCTTGTTGTAGAGGGTGACCAGTTGTCCACGGTTCCTCTCGTAGTTCCATAAGAAGAATCGGTCGGCGTTGTCATGCACGACCTTGATGGACGCGTCAACCTCGGCGCGGCCCGGTAACTCGGTCTCGGTCACGGCTCCTCCCCCTTACGGTGGTCTTCGGGGACATCTACGCTCGGAACGCCGAAGCTGGCGACCACGCGCGAAATCAACTCGTCCCAGCGCTCCGGGTCCGGGCCCTCCAGGCCCGCGCCCCGCTGCAGGAGCAGGCCCAGGTTGAGGGTCTGCACCAGGTACAGGACGGCCTCGGGATCCACATCGGCGGCCACAGTGCCGTCGAGCGTCGCGGCGTCCACCAAGGGCTGCACTCGCCGGCGGACACGGCCTTGGGCCTGGGCGAGGGCCTCGGCCACCTCGGGCTCCCGTCGGGCGGCGATATAGGCCTCGAGACGCACGGCGTCCTCGTCGCTGAGGGCCGAGCGGTCGAGACTGGCCACCCGGGCGATGATCTCGGCCACCCGGTCCGCACCCTCGAAGGCTGTCCCGGCCCGAGCGGACCGAGACACGACCGCCTCTCGCAGGAGGGCCTCCTTCGAAGCGAAACGGCCGTAGATGGCTCCGGTCGACAGGTGCGCTTCCCGCACGATGTCGAGAACTTTCGTGCCCCCGTACCCCTGCCGGGCAAAGACTCGGGTCGCCGCCTCGAGCAGCCGATCACGCAGCGGGTCCTCCCCGAGGGCCGCCGGGTCGAGCATCGGCGAATGATATTTATTCTCAGCCTGGAGGGTCAAGGACGCCGGACACGGCCCGTCGCGGCCTCTTCGATCGCCCCGAGGGCGGACGAACCCGGGTGGTACGGTCCGCAACGACGTCGTCTGGGCCGGCCGGCCCGGTCACGTGGATCGAGGAGGAAGACACCATGACCGACTACACCCGGTTCTACATCGACGGCGCGTGGGTGGAGCCGGTGGGCACCGGCCGCCTCGAGGTGATCGACTCCACCACCGAGGAGGTATTCGCCACGGTGCCTGAAGGGACCGAGGCCGACATCGACCGAGCAGTGGCCGCCGCAAAGGGGGCCTTCCCCGGGTGGGCCGACCAACCTCCAGCGGAGCGCAGCAAGCAGCTCCGCAGAGTCGCCGAGGCGCTCGGGGCCAGAAGAGACGAGATCGCCGACATCGAGGCCCACGAGATCGGGATGCCCAAGGCGCTCTCCGCTGCGGTCCAGGTCGGGCTGGGCATTCGGGCCTTTGAGACTGCTTCGGAACTCTTGGAGAACTTCGAGTTCGAGGACACGAGCTCGGGGGGCCTGGTCATCAGGGAGCCGATCGGGGTCGTCGGGGCCATCACACCGTGGAACTACCCGCTCAACCAGATCGGGGCCAAGGTGGCCTATGCGCTGGCCGCCGGGTGCACTGTGGTCCTCAAGCCTTCCGAGGTCGCCCCGATCAATGCCTTCGTCCTGGCCGAGATCATCGACGAGGTGGGCTTTTCACCCGGCGTGTTCAACCTCGTCACCGGACTCGGTCGTGTCGTCGGGGAAGCCCTGGCACGTCACCCAGACGTCGACATGGTCTCGTTCACCGGCTCGACACGGGCCGGCAAGCGGGTGGCCGAGCTGGCCGCCCAGTCGGTGAAGCGGGTCGCCCTGGAGCTTGGTGGGAAGTCACCGAACCTGATCCTCGACGACGCCGACCTGGGCACCGCCGTGGCCGAGGGCGTCGCCTCCGCCTACGCCAACTCCGGTCAAACCTGCAGCGCGCTCACCCGGATGATCGTCCCGCGCTCCCGGCTGGCCGAGGTCGAGGAGATCGCCCGCAGCACCGCCGAGGGCTTCAAGGTCGGGGACCCCTTCGCGGAAGGCACCCGTCTCGGCCCACTGGTCTCCTCGGCACAACTCGAGCGGGTCCGGGGCTACATCAACCAGGGCGTGGCCCAGGGGGCGACCCTGTTGACCGGGGGCCCGGAGTCCCCCGAGGGTCTGGAGAAGGGCTTCTTCGTCCGTCCGACCGTGTTCTCGGGCGTCACCACCGACATGACCATCGCCCAGGAGGAGATCTTCGGGCCGGTGCTCGTGATCATCCCGTATGACACCGAGGACGAAGCGGTCGAGATCGCCAACGACACCATCTACGGCTTGGCCGCCGCCGTCTCGGGCAGCGAGGAGCGGGCGAAGCGGGTCGCCCGCAAGATCCGGGCTGGGCAAGTGCGGGTCAATCGCGGTCGCGGGTCCGTAGGAGCGCCGTTCGGTGGCTACAAGCAGTCCGGGCTCGGGCGGGAGCACGGGCTCTACGGGCTCGAGGAATTCCTGGAGGTCAAGGCGCTGTTCGTCTAGATGCCGATCGGCGATGTCCTCTTGTCCATCTCGGCGAGTCAAGCCGTCGATCGGCGCGATCGCCGGCTCCGATCGACGGACGCGGCCGCCGGATTGAACTGCTGGTGGTCGGCTCAGCTGGCTGTCGAGCCTGCCGCTCCGACCATCTCGCGCGCCCAGCCGTAGTCGGCCTTCCCGTTCGGGGCCCTCCGGATCGCGTCGACGACGACGATCTGCTTGGGGATCTTGTACCCCGCCAGCTCGCCCCGCAGGAACTCCCGGAGCCCGTCGCCGGCCGGCTCGGCGTCGCTCCGCCGCTCGGCCACCGCCACCACCCGCTCGCCGAAGCGCTCGTCCGGCAGCCCCACGACCAGGCAGTCCTCGACGTCGGGATGGCGTTTCAGGGCCTCTTCGACCTCCTCGGGGTATACCTTCTCCCCACCGGTGTTGATGCAGTTGGAGCCCCGGCCGTGCAGCAGGATGGTGCCGTCGTCCTGGCGACTGGCCCAATCTCCTGTGATCACGTACCACCGTCCGGCGATCTCGACGAAGCTCCGGGCGGTCTTCTCCTCGTCCTGGTAGTAGCCGCGGGCGGCGGTGCGGCTGGCCAGGAGGCCGGGGCCAGGTTCACCTGGCCCCAGCGGGACGTTGCTCTCGTCGACGAGCAGGGTATCGGGAGCGGGGACGAACCGGGCCGTCCGCCCCCCGCTGGCCGAGTTAGCCACCTGGGTGGCATACCCGCCGCCTTCGGTCGAGCCCAGCGCGTCGATGAGCGTGGCATTGGGCAGGTACCGACGCATCCCGTCTTTGACCTCGGCGCTCCACATCGCCCCCGACGAGATGATCTGGGCGACGGTGGAGAGGTCCGGAAGCCGTCCGCCCGCCTCGGCGGCCTCCATCGCCCGGAGCATCGGCCGGGCGAAGGCGTCGCCCACGATCACCACCCGGGTGAGGCCTTCGCGCTCGATGATGGCGATCAGCTTGTCGGCGTCGAAGGAACGCCCCTCCAGCAACACGACGGTGCCCCCGGTGAGGTGGGCGGGGATCGCCCCGACCCACATCCCCGTGCCGTGCATGAGCGGACAGCACGGCACCGAGGTGATGGAAGTCCGCTGGCGCAGCCGGTTCACGAACGGCTCGATCTGCTCAAGCGAGGTCGGGACCGGCACGCCCCAGTCCACCACGGCGAACTGTTGATAGAGGCCGGCGACGAAGTCATGTTGGTCGTAGAGGACGCCCTTGGGCATGCCGGTGGTCCCGCCGGTGTAGAGCATGTAGGGCGCAGGATCTGGACGCGCTCGTCGCGGTTGGCAGGTCGCGCTCTCGATCAATTCGTCGAAGCCGATGGCAAAGTCCGCGCCGCCACGACCGTCATCGACGGCGATCCATCGCTTGACCGCAGGGAGTTGAGCGCGGACCGCCTCCACCCGAGCAGCGAGCGAGGTGTGGAACACCACCACCTCGCTGTCACTGTTCTCGATGAGATATGCGAGCTCGTCGTCGAGGTAGCGGTAGTTGACGTTGATGGGCACGCACCCGTTCTTGAACGCCCCGTAATGGGCGATCAAGTACTCCGGTGAGTTGAAGAGGTAGAGCGCGACCTTTGCCCCCGGTTCAGCCCCCAGGTCCTCGATGGCTCCGGCGAACCGTGCTGCCCGTTCGTCGAAATCCCGCCAACAGATCCTGGTGGAGCCCATCACGACGGCATCGACTTCGGGAACGATGTCGGCGACCCGCTCCCACGCGCTGGCAAGGTCGAGGTTCATCGTTCGTTCGTACCTCTGATCACAGGGATAGATTCGAGCATCGGGGCAGTATTCCATGGACACGGACGCTCACCGGACAAGAGCCTCCAGGTCGTTCCCCCAGGACACCGCTCTCGCGTCGAAGCCCCGTTCGCTCGTGGAGATCCTCGTCGGCGTGCGCCTATCGAACGTTCGGGCTTGCCCAAGAGAGCACCAGGATGGCCGGGCCAACGCGAGTTCGGCATCCTCCTGCGCGGACCCGCACTTCGCGGCTGCGTGCCGTCCTGGGATGCTCGCCCTCGCTACAGTCCCATGGAACTCCTGGGCGCCTGGTGCGTAAAGCAGGGTCAGATGACCGTAGCGGGCGAAGACGATGCGGCGCTGATCCGGGCAGCGCAGGACGATCCGGCGTCCTTTGGGGTGGTCTTCGACCGCCACTTCGGCTCCGTCTACCGGTTCTGCGGGCGGCGGGTCGGACACGACTTGGCCGACGACCTCGCCGGAGAGACGTTTCGCCGAGCGTTCGAGGCCCGACACTCCTATGACCTCTCCAAGCCCAACGCCCTGCCGTGGTTGTTCCGGATCGCCCTCAACCTGGTGCACGACGCGATCCGCGCCAGAGCGGTCGAGGACCGGGCCTACGCCCGGCTGCGGTCCTTGGCGGGAACACAGTCGTCGGGCCAGGTCGACCAGGCGGCGAGGATCACCGAGGCTCGCCACGATCTCGCGGCGCTGGCGCGGCTGCTCGTGACCGAACCCCAAGAAGACGTTGATGCCTTGTTCCTCCACGTCTGGGAGGGGTTGAGCTACGGCGACGTGGCCAGAACACTCGGGGTCCCCATTGGCACCGTGCGGTCCCGGCTGAGCCGGCTGCGTCGCCGTCTCGAAGAAGGCCTTCACCGCCAACAGAGCACATTGAGGATTTCTCATCTCGAGGAAGTGGAGTAGCCATGGACACGATCGTCGAACTCGTTCGCCAGCTCGAACCGGACACGGCGGCCCCGTCGGCGGACGTTCAAGCCCGTCAGCGGGATTCGCTGTTCCGCTCAACGGTGGTGGTGGATGCACTGCGAACCCACCCAGGACGGGGACGACCGCTTCACGGCGCCTGGTTCGTCGCCGTCGCCGGAGCTGCGGCCGTGCTGGCCGTCGGCGCAGTGGTGGTCTTTGGTTCCACCTCTCCGACGCGCGCGGTCCCGCCTCGCGCGTCGGCGGTGCTCACCGCGGTCACGAGGGCACTCGCCAACACCGGCAACGACGTAGAACTGGTCCGATCGACGGCTTCGAGTGCCCGACTCGCCTCAACCTCGTGGGTCGACGTGTCGACTGGAGCGTGCCGAACGGACCTGTCGATCAACCGGAAGCTCGCGCGGACGCTCTTCGTCGAAGACGGGCAGGTCGTCTCCGTCGACTACGGCCAACACGACTGGTGGACGCGCGGGACCAGAGGCGTGACTTGCGAGCCACTTACCCCCCAGACCATCGAGCACGATGTGGCCACCGGCCGGTACCGGGTCGTCGGCCACGCCCCACTCGATGGGCAACAGGTCATTGAACTCATATCCACCGCGCCAACATCAGGACCACACCCGGTGACGCAAACAACGACGCTGTGGGTGAGCGCGACCACCTACCTACCGATCCAGTCGATATCGACGGGCCATGGCAGGGAGCAGACGGTCTTCACCTGGTTGCCGACCACCGCCGCCAACACGACGATGCTCACCGTTACGGTTCCTGCTGGCTTCCGACAGGTCACCCCGCCCCCGACGCAAACGTCGTCAGGCCGCTAATAACCGGGGTCACGAGAGGGAGGGAGCGCGGACAGTGCAGTGGGTGCCGTCGGTCGTCGTGGCCGTGTCGGTACCGTGCGTGAAGGCCCGGTCGAGGTTCGATTTGGCAACAAGGGGTGGGGCAACCCCGCAGGCACATGAGGAGTCCGATGGTTCCAAGCACCCAAGAGCCGGGCCAGCACCCGAGGCGGCGTCTTCCCGGGCGCCGCGGCACGCTGGCGGCCACCGCAATCCTCGCGGTTGCGATCGCCGCTGCCGCCTACGGCGGCCCACCGACGGCGGGGGCGGCCCGGAACTCGACGACCACCACCGGCTCCCCGCTCGCCGACAAGACCAAGCCCCCGGTGACGAACGACGGGGCGTCGGGCCCCCAGATCCCCACGACCGATCCTTTCTACCGGTGGCACAGATCCTTGGCGCACCGTGCACCGGGCACGGTGTTGCGGACTCGACACGTCATCCTCGCCGGGGCGGGGGCGTCCACCAAGGTGAATGCGATTCAGCTCCTCTATGTCACCACCGATGAACTCGGTCACCGAACAGTCTCGGTGGCGACCGTGCTCGAATCGGTCGACCCGGTCGGGCCGGTCGCCACTCGACTGGTCTCCTACCAAACGGCCTACGACGCCCTCGGAGCCCGATGCGATCCCAGCTACACCCTCCAGACTGGCAAAGAAGCAGAGGTGGTGTTGATGCTGCGCTACGTTGCCGCCGGCGACACCGTGGTCACCGCGGACTACGAGGGTGAGAATCTCGCCTACGGGGCCGGTCAACAGAGCGGCTACGAGACGCTCGACGCCATCAGGGCGGCGGAGAGGTGGTTGGGAGTCCCCGAGTCCCGCACACCAGTGGGAATGGTCGGCTATTCAGGTGGGTCCATCGCTACCGAGTTCGCGTCCGAACTGGCGCGGGCGTACGCCCCCCGCCTCGACATCGTGGGAGTGGCCGAAGGCGGTGTCCCCGTCGACCTGTTCCACAATCTCGCCTACGTCGACCATCCCGGTACGCCGTGGACCTGGGTCATCCCGACTGTGTTCGATGGCATCGCCCGGGGCTTCGGCATCCGTCATCTCGGCAAGTACCTCACGCCGGCGGGCATCGCGGCCGTGGACGCCAACCAGAACGGGTGCGTTGGCAGCTACATCGGACTCACGACACAACAGATGTTCAAACCTCGGTACCGGGACGTGACGGAGGTGCCGATTCTCGTCCGCTTGCTCGATCACCTCATCATGAGCCGCACCGGCACGCCACGGGCCCCGCTGTTCATCGTGAACGGTCGCTCGGACCCGGTCGGTGACGGGATCATGGTGGCCAAGGACGTCCAGCAGCTCGCGCACATCTACTGTCAACGCAAGGTCCCGGTTCAGCTGCACATCGATCAGGGGCTCAACCACGGCCAGGTGGGCCTGCCCTTCCTCGAGCAGGCTCAGACCTTCTTGACCCAGCGGTTCGAGCATCTGCCCTTCCAGAACGGCTGCGACGCCATCAGCGCGGGGAACTCGATCGCGCCCATACCCATACCTGCCTCGCACCACGCCTAGTTCGCTCATCAACCCGGATGTTCGTCCGGACCAACGCGTGCGCGTTCTCAGCCCGATCGATCGCACGGCCAGACTTCCGTCAACCAATCCGATCTGTTTCGAGGACCTCCACCACCCAAAGGAGCCGTGTGGTGGTCCTGAGTTGTCGCTGTTCGAACTCTGGGCCACTACTCGACCGGCTCCGTGATCTCACCGACGCACGATGAATCCGATTGGCTCCGAGCCCGCAGTCGATCGGCCAGCGACCGTTCGTCGAAGTCCACGAAGCTGACAACGAGTTCGACCCCGACGCCTCGGCGATCTTGTCGAGGGTCAGCAGGCTGGCAGACACATTGCCCGCCTCTAGACGCGCGACGACGGACCCAACACGACAACGTTTTGCGGTGGGGGCGAAGGGATTCGAACCCTCACTTGGGGCGGTTTAAGCGCCCTGCCTCTGCCTATTGGGCTACGCCCCCGAGCGACGGATCCGCTCGTCGGGGCTCCCTGGGGATCCCCGCCTCCGACCACCTCCCTCAATAGTCTGCTCTGACGGCTTCGGCCAAGGTCGGATCGTTTGTCGTGCCCTGTCTCGTCTCGAGCTCGGCCGTCGTTCCGCTGCTCCCCTCCCCTTCCGCCCCAACGGACACCACCCAGATCCAAATCGCCACGAGCCAGGCAGAGGTGGCCATGCTCGAGCCCAACTGGCCCTAACCCGGCGCGCAGTGGAGGTGATCCGGCACAACTCGCCCGCGACGTCGTCGACGCCTCCGTCGACGACGAACCGGCCACCCGCATCGACTCGGCTATCGCCACCTGTGCCGACCGGCTCGGTCGCCCAGAACCGGACCAGAACCCGATGGTCGGCGACATGACCACCGTCGCCGGTGCCCTCAAGACTTACATTTAGGAGGGTCATCTGGCATTGACCACCAACCTGGAGCAGAGCCAGGAGCAGCAGGCTGCCAACGCGCTGAGCCGTCTCTACGCCCTCCAAGTCGCCAATCACCTAGCGGTGGCGGCGGTCCAGGCCACGTTCGACCAGGTCCGCGGCACCTTGGCGACCGAGGTCGCCCAGTACGTCGACCAGCAGACCAGGCGGAGGCCGCGTACGCCGCCTCCCACCCGAGCGATGCCAGCTCGCGGCCAGGAACGCCACCCAGGACGCGATCGTGGCGGTGGCCCTCGGAGACCAGGGGTCCTGGAACGCCGTGACCGCCCTCAACGCCGCCGCGATCGAGGGGGGTGTCCCGACCGTCTCGGAGGTCGCGTCGCGGCCGGGCCCCGGAGCCATCGCCGTGGTCACCGCCGAGTCCAAGCTCGGGGTCCCCCACCTGTGGGGCGGCGAGACGCCTGGGAACGGTTTGGACTGCTCGGGTCTGACCCCGTGGTCATGGGCCCAGGCGAGGTCTCGATCCCTCGGGTCGCCGCGGAGCAGGCGGCCACCGTCCCCCACGTCCCGCCGGAACAGCTCCAGCCGGCGACCTGCTCTTCTACTCCAACCTCGACAACGACAAGCAGATGAACCACGTGGTCATGTACGTCGGTTCCGGCCCCTACGGCCCCCTGAGTGTCATCCAAGCCCCCTACACCGGGGCGACGGTGTCGTATTCGCCGCTGTTCACCGACGGGTTGGTGGCGGCGGGGCGACCCTGAGCACGCGTCGGGCCGGGAATCGCCGCTCCGGGCGTCGGTACGATGGAGCGGGTGCCCAAGCACAAAGCCCCCGTGAAGGGCGAGCATCCGGCTCCGGCTGAGACCAACGGCAAGCACCACCAGGTGACGTCGGCGACGGTCCCCGACCCGCCCCGCCGCTCCGATGTCGACGAATGGGGTCGATCCGAGCGGATCCGGCAGCTGGCCCGTGTGCTCTACGACCCGATCTACCGGGTCTGGTTCCGGACGGAGTGGGAGGGCCTGGACAAGATCCCCTCGACCGGCGGGGCACTGCTCATCGCCAACCACGCCGGCGCGCTCCCCCAGGACGCCCCGGTGATCATGCACGGGATCGAGATCGAGCTGGGCAGGCCGGTCTACGGGATGGCCGACTACTTCTTTCGGACCGTCCCGGTCGTGGGCACCCTGTGGTCACGGAGCGGAGGCGTGGTGGCCAACCCCGACAACGCCTACAGGCTCCTGCGCCAGCAGGGCCAACTGGCTTTGGTCTTCCCGGAGGGTTCGAAGGGCCCGTCCAAGCGCTTCGCCGAGCGCTACCACCTTCGCCGGTTCGGACGGGGCGGGGTCGTGGAGATCGCCATGCGGGCCGGGGTCCCAGTCATCCCGATCGCGGTGGTAGGGAGTGAGGAGGTCATGCCGATGCTCTTCCGGGTCCCCGCCCTCAGCCGTCTTTTGCGCGTGCCGTACTTTCCGGTGACGGCGAACATGATGGCCTTGGGCCCTCTCGGATTCCTGCTCCCGCTCCCCGCGAAGTTCAAACTGAGGGTGCTCGATCCGATCACCTTCGACGTGGCACCTGATCTCGACCATTACCCGCGTTCGGCCGTGATGGAGGGGGCTGAACGGATCCGGGCCGACCTCCAGCAGACCCTCTACGACATGCTCGCGGAGCGTCGGAGTGCCTGGTTCGGCTGAAGGGCTCCGTCGGGTCCTCGTCACCGGCGCCGACACTTTCTGGGGCGGCCGGGTCGCCCGGGCCCTCGAGTCCGCAAGAAACGCCGAGGTGATCGTCGCCATCGGCGCCCGGGCCCCGTCGATCCCACTCGAGGGCGCCGACTTCGTCCGAGTCAGCGATCCGAACTTCTCGACCCTCGACCGGATCGTCGATGGCGTCGGCGCGGACACCATCGTGCACACGGGGCTCATCGTCGACTCGACGCTCGGGTCCCCGGCTCGCCTCCACGAGGTCAACGTCATCGGCACGATGAACCTGTTGGCCGCGGCAGGGACGCGTCGATCCACCGTTCGTACCCTCGTGGTCAAGTCCTCCGGCCTCGTCTACGGGGCGAGCTCGAAGGACCCCTACGCCTTCAAGGAGTCGTGCGGGAGGTCCGGCCCGCCCACCACCCCGGTCGAGCGGTCGCTGGTCGACGCCGAGGCGTTAGTCGGCGACTTCGCCCGGGACAACCCCAAGGTGGCGGTATCGGTGCTCCGTTTCGCCAACGTGCTTGGCTCGCACCTCCGCGCCCCACTCTCACGCAACTTGGCCCGAGCGTTCTGCCCGTCCCTCTTCGGTTACGACCCCCTGCTCCAGTTTGTCGAACAGGACGACGTGGTGCGGGCCCTTGTGCACACGCTGGGTTCGAAGCTTCGCGGCACCTTCAACGTCGGCGGGGCTGGCCGCCTCCCGCTCTCAGAGCTCGCCGCCATCTGCGGCACCCGGCTTGTGCCCCTGTTGCCCTGGCAGGTGGGCCTGCTCAGCGCGCCGGCCCGCAGGATGAGGCTCTTCGATCTCCCGCCGGAGCTGGTCACCCTCCTCCGCTACGGCCGGGGCATGGACACCGACGCCTTCACGGCCACCGGGTTCGAGTACCGCTACAGCAGCCTCGGAGCGGCCGAGGCCTTCGCCCGGACCCTGCGATTGCACCGCGGCAGTTCTCCCTCCGTCGGCCGCAGAGAGAACCTCCCATGGGGGTGATCAGCCAGCACCTCGGGGTTCCGGCCGACGACCATGAGCGGTTCTGGGGGCCGGCTCGCCCCGCCGCCGTTCCCTCCTCATCTTGGGGGGGTTCGACTCCCTCCCGGTCCGCACCGTCGGCGCCCCGGCTTGAGGGACCAGGGCCGCCTCAGGCGCTCAAGACGCGGGCGTCGGGCGTGACCGGGGTCGGTTGGCGCAGCCCCACCTGCAGCTCGACCACCCAGGTGTCGCGGGGCCCGTCACAGTCCAGGTAGACCTCACCCAGGTCGCCCCCCTGGACCTCGCCGGCCTGCGCGATCCAGGCCCGAAGGGCCGAGAACCCGCCGTGGAAGTCCGGGTTGCCGTAGAGGACGGTGGTGGCCCCCCGCACCAGGCCGGGCAGCTCCACGGTGGCGATTCCGCCCCGGTCGTAGACCACCTCGCGGGGGACGGGCAGGGCAGCGGTGGAGCACGCCCAGTTCGTCGAGGACCGCGTGGAGCCGCGGCCAGAGCCGGGCATGCGCCGCCTCGATCCCCGGGATCGCGGCGACCTCCTCGCTGCCGGCCAACACCGACATCGGCTCCATCCGCTTCACCAAGACGTCGTAGTCGGGCACCAACATCACCTCCATCTGGGTCGGCCGCGCCTCGACGCGCGACAGTCGTTGGGCGTCGGCAACCAGCCGGTCCCGGGCCTCAGCCCTCTGCAGCTGCAGGACGCCGCGCAGCTCCTCGACGCTCAGGTCCTCGTCGAGAAGAACCGCCATCTCCCCGAGGCGGACGCCAAGGTCGCCGAGCACGAGGATCGGTGCAGCCGAAGCATCTGGCTCGGCGCGTACCAGCGGTACCCGGATCGACCCAGAGCGGCGCGAGCAGCCCGAGCTCGTCGTAGTGGCGCAGGGTCCGCACCGATACGCCCGCCAGTCGTGCCACGGTGCCGATGCCGAACACAGCACCCGTCCAACCAGCTGACGCGACGTCACGGTCAAGGGTGGACCGGCGGGCACCAGTTCGCGCTCAGGTGGCCAGGCCCTCGGACCCCGTCAGCCAGCCCGAGATGAGCTCGGCCCGACGCAGCTGCCACTCCTCGGCGGTCATGGCGTAGCGGACGTGGTCCTCCCACTTCCCGTCGATCTCGAGATAGCGCTCCGAGATGCCCTCCAACCGCAGATCGAGCTTCTCGGCCACCCGTCGGCTGGCGGCGTTGCGGGGGATGATCGACACTTCGACCCGGTGCAGGCCAAGCATGTCGAAGGCGAAGCGCAGCGCGACGACGACCGCCTCGGGAACGAGGCTCTGACCGGCCCAGTCCCGGTCGATCCAATAGCCGATCGAGGCGCTCTGGAACGGACCGCGCTGGATGGCAGAGACGGTGAGCTCACCGACCAGGCGCGGACCGACGAAGATCCCGAACCCGTAGCCCGAGCCCACCTGGCGTTCGCGCTCGCGCACGGCGCAACGGGCGGCGAAGCTCGCCCGGTCCTCGGCCGCCGGCGGCGACCCGGCCGGCCGCGGCTCCCAGGGCACGAGCCAGTCCCGACACCGCACCCGGATCTCGTGCCAGGGCTCGTAGTCCGACTCGCGCAGCGTCCGCAACGTCACCCGCCGACCGACCAGCTCAAAGGGGGCGGCCGGCGACGACCTGCCGGTCCTCATCGGCGCATCGTGGCAGGTCCGCCCACCACCGTGCCAGCAGCGGCCGACTGGCTGGGATTACGCGGGACGAAGACTGGCGGCGATCCCGTCGAGGAGATCGGCTTCGGACACGATGCAGCGATCGAAGGAGAAGCGGTCCATGGTCTCGCGCAGTACCAGCACCCCACCCACGATCACGTCCTCGCGCCCGGGGGCCATCCCCGGACGCTTGGCCCGTTGGTCCGCCGGCTCGATCGCCAGCCGTTCGTACCATGCCGACACCTCGGCGAAGGACAGGACGAAGTGGTGGATCCGGTCCCGGTCGTAGTGGGAGAGATTCTGGGTCAGTGCGCCAAGCGTGGTTACGGTCCCAGCCAGACCGACCAGCGTTCGACCCCCCCGGGTCAGTTCCGGGAGTCGCCCGGCCGCTCCGTCCAGCTCGGCGCGGATGAACCGGGCGGCCGCCCGGACCTCGTCCTCGGTGGGCGGGTCGTGGGCGAAGAAGCGCTCGGTCACCCGCACGCAGCCGAGATCGAGGGAGACAGCGCGGACCTGGCCGTCGCCGACGACGAGTTCGGTCGACCCGCCGCCGATGTCGATGACGGCAACCCCGGCCGGGTCGAGCTCCAGCGCTGCCGTGGCGCCGGCGAAGGCCAGGGACCCCTCGGCCTCGCCGTCGAGGAGCTCGGCGGGGGTGCCGACGATCCGAGACGCCGCGGCCAGGAACTCCCCCCCGTTCTCTGCGTCGCGCACCGCGGAGGTGGCAACCAGACGGGAGCGGGTGACGTCGTTGGCGTCCATGAGCCGGCGATACTCGCCCAACGCGTCCAGGGTGCGCTCGACCGCCTCGGTGTCGAGCTTGCCGGTGGCGTCGACCCCCTGGCCCAGGCGGGTGATGCGCATGCGGCGGACCGCCGGCCCAGCCGAGACGATGAGGAGCCTGGTGGAATTGGTCCCGCAGTCCACGGCGGCGACGGCCTCAGCGGCGCTCGGCTCCACACTCCTCTCCTATCACCGGATCGGAGGCAACCGGATCCGAGGCAACCGGATCCGAGAGACCGAGCTCGGCCAGCGTCTCGGCCAGGCGCTCGGCTGCCCAGGCGCCGACCGGATCATCCCCCCCGGCCAGGAGGTAGGCGAGGTGGGCATGGAGACACTTCACGCCCACCCGGGTCCCACCAACCCCGCCGGTCGGCCGAGGACCGGCGTGGTCAGGGGAAAGGGCGACGTCGCGGACCGCGGCGTAGCGCAGGTGGGTGGCAGCGAGGGCGGCGGGGTCCACCTCGGCCTCGGCCCGACGGACCCCGCCGGCGGCCTCCAGCCGGCTCACCGCCTCCCGCAGGGTCGGGTCGACGAGCCAGTAGCGGGTCGGCATCGGGGTGCCGTCGTCGAGGAGTGGAGCGTTCTCGATCACGACCGGCGAGCCACCGGGACCTCGCCGGACAACAACGAAGGCGCCCTTGGGTTCACGGCCGAGCAGCACCCCCACGTCGGCCCGGTCGCCCTCCGTCGCATCGGCCTCGGCGGGGCCCGGGCTCAACGCCAGAACTCGAGGGTGCGCAGCACCCGGCCGAACAGGCCGGGCGAGCTCGAGCTCCCGGCCCGCCCGGTCGACGTGGCGACCTGCTGGCGCTGGCCGCTCGAGGCCACTGAACCGGGCGGCAGCTCGGGCGCCGCCGAGGGCGAGACCAGGGCGGTGTTGCCGGGGTCCCCGGCGTAGGGGTCGGTCCCCCCGCCGCTCCCCGGCGGCACGAGCACCTGGTAGGCGAGCTGTCCCGGGGCGACAAGCCCGAATTGCTGCCGGGCGAGGCGGGCGATCTCGCTCGAGGTGGAGAGCTTCTTGGACTCGGTCCGCAAAGCCCGGTCCTGGGCCAGGAGCTGGGAAAGGGAGGAGGAGGTCTCGGCCAACGTCTGCCGCTGGGCCATGAGCGAGCCGGCCGGGAACCACGCCACCAGCACGACGACGGCGACGACCACCGACCCGGCCAGCATCGCCCACCCCCGGCGGCGGGCGACCGCGGCACGGCGCTCGGCCCGGGTGCTCGGTGCCGGCCGGCGGGGCCGGGCGCCCTTTCGCTTAACCGGCCACACGACCCCGGCCCCCCCGCCGGCCGGCGAGCGCGTCGGGTCCGGGGAACGTCGCCGACTCGGCCAGATCCTCTTCGATCCGAAGCAGCTGGTTGTACTTGGCCACCCGATCCGAGCGGGCCGGCGCGCCCGCCTTGATCTGACCGGTCCCCAGGGCGACGGCCAGGTCGGCCACCGTGGTGTCCTCGGTCTCCCCCGAGCGATGGGAGATCACCGAGGCATACGCGTGGCGGTTGGCCAGCGCGACCGCGTCGAGGGTCTCGCTCAGCGTCCCGATCTGGTTGAGCTTGATGAGCACGGCATTGGCCACACCGGCCTCGACGCCACGGCCGATCAGCTCGGGGTTGGTCACGAAGATGTCGTCGCCGACCAACTGGACCCTGGTGCCGAGCGCCTGGGTCAGCGCTGACCAACCGTCCCAGTCCTCTTCGGCCATGCCGTCTTCGATGGAGACGATCGGGTACCGCTCGACCAGCTCCACCCAGTAGGTGGTGAGCTCGTCAGAGGTGAGGGTCCGGCCCTCCCCGGAGAGCACGTAGCGGCCGTCCCGCCACAGCTCGCTGGTCGCCGGATCGAGGGCGATGGCGATCTCGGTGCCCGGTGTCCGGCCCGCGGCCTCGATGGCCGCGATGAGCATGGTCACGGCGTCCTCGTTGTGCGGCAGGTCCGGCGCGAAGCCGCCCTCATCGCCCACCGCGCTGGACAGGCTCTTCTCGGCCAGGAGGTCCTTCAGGGCGTGGTAGGTCTCGGCGCCCCACCGCAGTGCCTCGGAGTAGGAGGCGGCGCCGACCGGCATGATCATGAACTCCTGGAAGTCGACGGAGTTGTCGGCGTGCGCCCCACCGTTCAAGACGTTGAACATCGGGACCGGCAGCACATTGGCGCCGGTGCCGCCGAGGGACCGGTACAGGGGAAGTCCCAGATGGTCGGCGGCCGCCTTGGCCACCGCGACCGAGGTGGCCACGAGGGCATTGGCGCCCAGGCGCCCCTTGTCCGCGGTGCCGTCGAGATCGATGAGGGCGAGGTCCACCCCCCGTTGGTCCAGAGCGTCCAAACCCGAGAGACGCGCCGCGATCTCGGTGTTCACGCCTCCCACCGCCCCGCGCACGCCACGGCCGCCGTAGCGGGGCCCGCCGTCCCGGCGCTCCAACGCCTCGTGGGACCCGATCGACGCTCCCGACGGGGCGATCGACCGCCCCCGGGCGCCGGAATCCAAGACGACCTCGACCTCGACCGTGGGGTGACCGCGAGAGTCGAGCAGCTCGCGTCCGACCACGTGCTCGATGGTGCTCACTGAACGCTCCTTGCCCCCCAGCCCTGGTGGGGCGCCGGAGGACCAGGCTATCCACTCATTGGGACCGGTTCGGGGAGCGTGCCCGTGCTCGGGGACGCCCGGTCCGCTCAAGCGGTGCTGGTTCGGCCCCGCTCGAAGGCGACGATCTCCTCGCGCCCCGCCATCGAGCGCTTCCGCAGCGCCTCCTCGGCATCGAGGCCGGCTGCGGTGGCCCAGGCGGCCAGCTCATAGAGCACGTCCCCCAGACCGTCCTCGCTCGGTGCGGCACCGAGATCCTCGAGCAGGCCGGCCAGCCGGCACCGGCGGCCCTCGACCGAGGGCTCGGGGATTCCGAGGGAACGGGCCTTGCGCTCGAGCTTCGCCGCCAACAACAGCGCGGGTAGGGCCGCGGGGATGCCGTCGGTGACGCTGGCGCGCCCCTTCTCGACCGACTTGATGGCCTCCCAGTTGGCCATGACCGCACCGGCCGTGGCCGCCTCGACGTCCCCGAAGACGTGGGGATGTCGCCCGACCAACTTGTCGTGGACCCCCCGGGCCACGTCGCCGACGGTGAACCAGCCCTCCTCCGAGGCCAATCTCGAGTGGAAGAACACCTGGAACAACAGGTCGCCGAGCTCCTCTTCCAGGTGCTCCGCCGCCAGCGCGGCGGACTCGGATCCGAAAGGCGCCTCGAGCTCGGCGATGGCGTCGAGGACCTCGTAGGTCTCCTCCACCAGATGGCGGGCGAGCGAGGCATGGGTCTGCTCCCGGTCCCACGGGCAACGCTCCCGCAGGGTGCGGACCAGCTCATCGAGGCGCGCCATCTCCGCCGACACCGGAGCGTCGACACCGGCCACGAAGACCGAGGTGAGGTGATCGGGCTCGAGGGCCTGGTCCAACCGGGCCAGGGGAACCTCCACCACGACCTCATCGGGCAGCCCCAGATGGTGCAGGATCACCGCCGACGTCGGCCCGTCGCCTGCCCCGAGGACCAACTTGAGCCGGGAGAGCACGGCGCGCGACCAGCACTGGGCGACGAGGAAGGGGCCGGTCCGGCCGGCCACCTCGACCTCGCAGCGGGCCGCGTCGACCAGCTGGACCCCCGACGCCACCGGGTCGACGTCGAGCGCCACCCAGGCTAGATCGAGGAAGGAGGGGGCCGGCAGGATCTCGACCGTCACCCTGGTTTCGGCCCGCAGGAGGGTCACGGTCGCCTCCGCCACCATCGGGGAGCCGGGGACGCCGTAGACGACCCGGCCCCCCGACGTCGCCTCCGCCACCAGCTCGTCGACAATGCGCCGGTAGAGCTGGTCGAAGTCGTCGGCCTCCTCGTAGAGGCGGTCGAAGGTGGGGAGGTGTCCCAGCCCGTGGGCCGAGGGGTGCGACCCGGTGCGCAGGAAGGCACGGTCGGCGCCAAGCAGCGCCCGGCGAGAGGCCTCCGGGAGTTGGCCCGGGGCGCCGGGACCGAGCCCGACGACCGTGATGGTCGGGGCCGGCCTCGCCGCGCTCACAGGTTCGGGTTCAAGAGGTCGGACGAACGCGGGGAGGTCGGCGGGGCGATGCCCACCCCAACCCCTGCCGACCACTGGCCGTAGCGCGGGTCGATCGAGATCGAGGCGGTCTTGGTAAACGAGTGGAGCTCGGCGCTGGCTTTGGTGGAACCGGCCACCAGCACCTGGTGGCGGACGGCGGGCACGACGGCGTCGAAGGAGGCCGGGAAATCACGCGTGACCATGAGCAGGAGATAGGAGCCGTTGTTCGCGATGGGCTGGCTGACCTGCCCGACGGCGAGGCCCTTCACGTCGGTGGCGACGGTCTGGTAGGCGCCTTGGTTCGCGGTGAAGCAGCCCAGGGCACCCCCGTTGGCGGCGCTCGCCTGGTCGGTCGAGTTGGCCTTGGCCAGTGCCGCGAACGACCCCCCGGCCTCGATGGACGCCCGAAGGGCAGCGGCGCTCGCCGGGGTGGCGACCTGGATGGCGCTCAGACAGATGGTCTGGAACTGGTCCGAGTGCAGGGCGAAGTACCGGGACAGCTGGTTTTGGCTCAGGCCGTAGCCGGCGGCGTGCGCGAGGACCAGGTCCCCGGCCGCCTGGGCCCGGACCAGCTCGTCGACCATCGAGCTCGGCAGCGTCGTGAGCACGGCGGCACCGCTGGCAGCGCAGACGGCGCTCTGGCCGGCGCTGACGGCGGCGGCACCTAGGACCGAATCCATCGAGCTCATGAGGTCGGCTCGCCCGGCGGCCAGGGCGCGGGCATCGATGGCCAGGTGCTGGCCAGCGGCCAACCGCTCCACGAGCAGGTCGTCGACCCGTTGGCTGAGCCAGAAGTCGACGAAGGCGGTGTCGAAACTCCCTGAGGAGCTGCCCGAGATCGACGGGAGGCTGGCGCTGTTGCCCGAGCGCACCGCGACCGATGCCTGCAGGTAGCAGCTGAACACGCTGTTCGAGGCGATGGCTTCGAGCTCGGCGTTGAGGGTGTTGCGGCTGATCGAGGTGCCGTCGACGACGGCGGCCGGGCTCGGCACGGAAAAGGCGCCGGCGGTCACCACGGCGCCGGTGGCGGCGATGGCGGCGATGGCGCCGAGGAGTAGAGGGTGCCGCCTCACGCGCCGGGCATGTTATCGGCCCCCGCCGCCTCCATCGGCTCCGGGACAAGCGCGTCGAGGAGCTCGCGGAGCTGCCGCGCGCCATGTGCCGGCGCCGGCACCGGGACGAGGAGCTGGTCGAGCTGGTCCCGGTAGGTGGCGTCCTTGGCTAGGCGGTGGAGCCGGGCCTGGGCGCTGGCCGGCAGCCGAAGCCCCGAGATCCGGGCCAGCGCGCCCCGGGCGCTGCCCCGGCCCGAGAGCACCGCGACGGCGCTCACCCCGATCCGCAGGCAGCTCGCCCGAAGGCGCGCCAGCTCGAGGAGCCCTTCGGCAGCGGGGGGGAGCGGTCCGTAGCGGTCGAGCCACTCGTCGGCCACGTCGTCGACCTCGACGCGGTGCCTGGCGGCGGCGATCCGGCGGTACCCCTCAAGGCGGGCGTCCTCGGCCGCGACGTAGTCGGCGGGCAGGTGCGCGTCGCCCGGCACGTCGATCGCCACCGTGGCCGGCTCGGGCTCCCGCTCCCCCTTGGCCTCGGCCACCGCCTCCGCCACCATCTGGACATAGAGGTCGTAGCCCACCGCCGCGATGTGCCCGGACTGGTCCCGACCGAGCAGGTTCCCGGCGCCGCGGATCTGGAGGTCCCGCATGGCGATCTTGAACCCCGACCCGAGCTCGGTGTGCTCCCCGATGGTCCGCAACCGCTCGTAGGCGGCCTCGGTGAGCACCCGTTCGGCCGGATGGAACAGGTAGGCGTAGGCCCGCTGGCCGGCCCGGCCCACCCGGCCCCGGATCTGGTGCAGCTGGCCCAGACCGAGCAGGTCGGCCCGGTCGACCACGAGGGTGTTGACCGTCGGCATGTCGATGCCCGACTCGATGATCGTCGTGCACACCAGCACGTCGTACTTCTGGTCCCAGAAGTCGAGTACCACCTGTTCGAGGCTCCCCTCGTCCATCTGGCCGTGGGCGACTGCGACCCGGGCCTCGGGCACCAGGTCCGAGACCCGGCGGGCGACCGCCTCGATGTCGGCGACCCGATTGTGGAGGTAGAAGACCTGCCCCTCTCGGAGGAGCTCCCGGCGGATGGCCTCGGAGACCGCCGACTCGTCTTCCTCGCCGACGTAGGTGAGGATCGGCTGGCGGTCGGCCGGCGGGGTGTTGACCATCGACAGGTCGCGGATGCCGGTGAGGGCCATCTCCAAGGTGCGCGGGATCGGGTTGGCGGTGAGGGTGAGGACGTCCACCCCGGTGCTCATCGCCTTCACCGCCTCCTTGTGGGTCACGCCGAAGCGCTGCTCCTCGTCGATCACCAGGAGCCCGAGGCGCTTGAACGTGATCCCCTCGGCGAGCAACCGGTGGGTCGCCACCACCACGTCGACCGAACCGTCGGCCAGGCCCGCGACCACCTTGGACCCCTGGGCCGGGGAGAGGAACCGTGAGAGGAGCTCGACCCGTATGGGGAAGCCCCCGAAGCGTTCGGAGAAGGTCGCGAAGTGCTGGCTGGCGAGAAGCGTGGTCGGGACCAAGACCGCGGCCTGCGTCCCGTCCTGCACCGCCTTGAACACGGCCCGGATCGCCACCTCGGTCTTGCCGAACCCGACGTCACCGCAGACCAGGCGGTCCATCGGCCGCTCCGACTCCATGTCCTCCTTCACCTCGACGATGGCCCGGAGCTGGTCGGTCGTTTCGGTGTAGGGGAACCCGGCCTCGAGCTCTCGTTGCCAGGGGGTGTCGGGGGCGAAGGCGTGGCCGGCGATGCTCGCTCGCTTGCGGTACAGCGCGACCAGCTCGGCCGCGATCTCGCCGGCGGCCGCCCGGGCCCGGGCCCGCGTCCTTTGCCAGTCGGCCCCGCCCATCTTGGAGAGGGCGGGGGTCTCACCCCCGCTGTAGGGCGTGACCGCGTCGATCTGGTCGACCGGGAGGTAGAGCCGGTCGCTGCCCCTGAACTCGAGGACCAGGTAGTCGCGGGTGGTGCCAGCGACGGTCCTGGTGGTGACCCCCGCGTATCGGGCCACGCCGTGCTGGCGGTGCACCACGTAGCTTCCCGGTGCCAGGTCGTCGAAGAACCCCTCGGTCGGTCGGGAGCGGGGCCGGGGGCGACGGTGTGGTCCGCGCCGTCCGGTGACGTCCGACTCGGCCACCACGGCAACCTTGGGCTCCTCCAGCACGAAGCCGGCCGAGAGCGGAGCCACCACGACGACGATCCCGCGACGCCCGTCGGCCGAACCGACCACCGGGGCCCGCACCCCCTCCTGGGCCAGGAGGTCGGAGAGCCTGCCAGCGGCCACGGCGCTCGAGGCGCACACCGCCACCGAGTAGCCGCGACCCGAGAGCGAGACGAGCTGTTCGGCGAGGCGTGACGCGTCGCCGGCCACCGTCCCCACGCCGCGGGCGACCAGCGCCGGGGCGTCGAGGGACTCGGCCACCAAAGGGAGGGAGAGCACCGGGGCCTCAGTCTCGGAAAGGAGCCGTTCGAAGCTCAGGTGCAGGCGCGGTAACGGTGCCCCCTCGGGGCTCACTCCCCAGGTCGACGAGAGGGTCTCGGTCAGGGCCCCCTCCTCGTCGTAGACCTCCAGGGCCCGGTCGCGCACCCGGCGAGGCTCGGTCAAGACCACCTGGGCCCCGGGACCGAGCAGGTCGGTCAGGAGGAGCTCACCGGTCGCCAACCAGGGAAGCCACGCCTCCATCCCGTCGAAGACCTCGCCGTCGGCCAGCCGCTCCCACTGTCCACGGCTGAACGTGCTGGCGTCGGCGAGGGCCCGGGCCCGGGTCCGGAGCTCCTCGGTCAGGACCAACTCCCTGCAGCCGAAGATGACCACCCGCTCCAGGGCGGCGGTCGACCGCTGGTCGCCGGCATCGAAGGCGCTCAACCGGTCCACCTCGTCACCGAACAGGTCGATCCGGACCGGCCCGTCGTCCGTCGAGGGGAACACGTCGACGATGCCGCCGCGTACCGCCACCTCGCCACGGTGCTCCACCTGCTGCTCGCGGCGGTACCCGGCGGCCACTAGCCCGGCCACCAGCTCTACCTGGTCGAGCCGCTGGCCCCGACGGACCACGACCGGCCGGGCCGCCTCCAACCAGGGGCCCAGCCGCTGCAGCACCGCTCGCACCGGCGCCACCACCACGGCCAGATCGCCGTCGGCGGGAATCGGCTCATTGCCGAAGAGTCGCCACAGGACGCGCAGCCGGGACCCCATGGTGTGGACCTCGGGGCTCACCCGCTCGAGCGGGAGCGTCTCCCAGGGAGGGAAGAGGACCACCGCACCGGGAGCGTCGATGAAGCATCCGAGGTCGTCGGCCAACCGCTCGGCATCGGCCAGGGTGGGAGTCACCACCAAGGTCGGTCGCAGCTCGGACAGGCGCGCCAGGCCGGCCAGAGCAAAGGGCCGGGCCGCGGCCGACACGGCCAGCGTGGCGTCCCGACGCCCGAGGACCGAGGGGACTGCGGGGTTGGACCGGACGAGCGGAGCCAACGCGGCCAGGGGTCCGGCGGGGGTCTCGACGGTCCCGGTCACCTCAGTCCTCCGACACCTTGGCGTTGAAGCGGTTCATCGCGGCCGGGAGACCTTCGGTGACGATCACCTCTACCGCATCGGCGGCCCTGGCGATGGCCGCGTCGAGGAGCGATCGGTCCGAGCGGGACGGCCGGTTGAGCACGTGGTCGGCCCCGGGGCCGCCCCGCGGCTTGCCGATGCCGACCCGGACGCGGAGGAACGCGTTGGTGTGGAGGTGCGCCTCGATCGATCGCAGGCCATTGTGCCCGGCCAGACCACCTCCCGACTTCACCTGGAGACCGCCGGGCGGGAGATCGAGCTCGTCGTGCACGATGACGACCGCTGCGGGGTCCTCGATCCCGAAGCGCCGGACGAGTGGTCCCAGCGCGTTGCCCGATTCGTTCATGTAGGTGGTGGGAACGGCCAGCGCGACCCGGCGCCCGCCGATCCAGATTTCCTCGACCCTGGCCCGCTGGCCCCGCATCGGCTTGAGCGCGCCGGCACCATGACGGTGGGCCAGCTCGCTGACGACATCGGCCCCCACGTTGTGCCGGGTGCCGACGAACTCCGGACCCGGGTTCCCGAGCCCAACGACCAGCAGGTCAGACGGCGTGCCCCGACGGCGGGGGCTCTCGGCCGATCGGCGTCCGAACAGCCGCGCCAGCGGTTACGCCTCGTCGCCCGGGGTTCCGGCCTGAGCCCTGCTCTGCTCGGCGACGGCCGACTCGACAGCGGTCTCTTCCGACGCCCCTTCGCCCGTCCCCTCTGGCCCGGCCGCCGCCACCGCCTCGACCCGGGGGGGCTGGCCGACGACGACGGTGACCTCGGGGTCCGTCTCCGCCGCGACCCCCTCGGGCAAGCTCAGGTCGGCAACCCGCAGCGAGCTGCCGATCGTGAGCCCCGAGACGTCGAGCTCGATGGCGTTGGGGATGTCGGTAGGGAGGGCCCGCACCGCGAGGGCGAACAGCTGCTGCTCGACCATCCCGTCGCCGTGGGCCACCTCGATCGCCTCGCCGACCAGGTTGATCGGGACTTCGGCGGTGATGACCTCGTCGCGGCGCACGATGACGAAGTCGACGTGGGTCACGGTCCCCCGCACTGGGTGGCGTTGCAGCTCGCGGGCCAAGCTCAGATAGGTCTGGTCTCCGGCGTGCAGCGACAGCAACGCGTTGGTGCCGGCCTCTCCACTCAGAGCGTTGCGCAGCTCTCTCGCCACGACGGCCACCGACACCGGCTCGGTCCCGTGCCCGTAGACGGTGCCGGGCACCATGCCGGCGCGGCGCAGCCGGCGGGCGGCACGGGTGCCGGTGGGTCTCCCCACCTGGGCCTCCAACACGATGTCGGGCATGGCTTCTTCTCCTCGGACGCCGTCGGCCGAACTCGAACGGATCGGCCCATCGGGTATCGGCCTTCGACCGGGGCGCTCGCCGGCGGGTCGGGCGACCCCGGGGAATCGGCATCCAGGCTACTCGTCGCTGCCCCAGGCGAAGGCGGGACCGTCGTCCGGCCGCCCCAACGCCGACTCCGACCGAGCGCAGCGCCCGGGAGGAGAAGCGAGGAGCCGTGCGTGGTCGGTCCGAGCGCGCCGCCAGGGGTGCGCGATCGTGCCCCGGGCCCTCGGCCGCTTCGCGTCGCGCCCCATGGCATCCCGGCTCACTGGTCCACCATTGCCGTGTCGGCAACCGTCAGGCTGCTGATGCACCCCTGGTGACCGTTGGTCCATCGCCTGTCCGGCTTGCGGCTCGACCGCCACTGTGAGACATGCGAGGGCCGGCGGCCCAGGACGTGCCGACTGGCAATAGGGCTGAGCGCCCCAGAGCGCCGATCAGTGAGCGACCGGCAGACACGTCCATGGACCACCGGGTGCTTCCCCACTGGGCAAACAGCGAGGAGGCTGGAATGAACGATGACACGCCCCGCTTCGGCGGGGTGGACTGGGCGCTCGACGCCCATGCCGTGGCGATCGTTGACCAGGCTGGAGGCCTGGCCGACGAGTTCGCCGTGGAGCACAGCAGCCCGGGGCTGGACGAGCTCTGCCGACGCTTGGTCAAGCACCGAGTGGCCCGGGTGGCCATTGAACGACCCGACGGGCCGGTCGTCGAGGCGTTGCTCGGCGCGGGGCTCTCGGTCGTCGTGGTCCCCAGCCGCTCGGCCAAGGCCCTGCGGGAGCGCTATGGGGTGGCCGGCAACAAGTCGGACCGCTCTGACGCCTACATGCTGGCTGACTGCCTGCGCACCGACGGGCACCGCTGGCGGGACCTGTCCTTGGACTCGCCCGCCACCGTGACGTTGAGGGAGCACGTTCGGGCGAGAAAGGACCTCGTCGAGACCCGGGTGGCGTTGGCCAACCAGCTCCGGGCCCACCTCCAGGTGGTCTTCCCCGGCGCGGTGGGCCTGTTCAGAGAGATCGACAGCCCGATCAGCCTGCGCTTCTTGGAGCGCTTCCCCTCGGCCGCCCGGGCGACGTGGCTGTCGGAGAAGCGCCTGGGCGCCTGGATGGTGGCCAACGCCTACTGCGGACGAAAGACCCCGGCCGAGCTCTACCGGCACCTTCAGCAAGCCCCGGCGGGGAGTGCCGGTGACGGCGAGGTGCGCGGCGCGGTGGTCCTGGCGCTGGTCGAGGTGCTCACAGCCGGTCGGCGTGGCGGAGCCGGTGCAGGCGGTTCCTCCGAGCCTTCGGGCTGCCGTGTCCTTTGGTCCCGCTCCTCGGCCGGACCCGACCACCGAGCACGCCGGCCCCCCTTCCGGGGCCCTGGCCGCCGACCCTTCGCGCGACGGCCATCGTCGGAGGGTCGACGTCGGAACCCGGTTCCGAGCCCGGCGTAGCTTCCCCCTTCACATTCTGAGGCTAATCACCTAATGTTTAGTAATGTAGTCAGGAATGGTCGCCGAGAGGAGGACGTCATGCGTCATCGAGTGGTCATCGTCGGGGGCGGCTCGGCCGGCATCAGTGTCGCCGCCCGGCTCCGGCGGGCCGGGGAGGACGATGTCGTCCTCATCGACCCCGCCACCTGGCACTACTACCAGCCGCTGTGGACGCTGGTCGGCGCCGGCGTGGTGGCGATCGAGCGGAGCCAGCGCCGCCAAGCCGCCCTCGTGCCACAGGGCGTGGCCTGGGTACGCGATGCCGCCGTCGAACTCGACCCGGACCGCCGCGTCGTCGTGACCGCTGGCGGGGCCCGGATCGGCTACGAGGTCCTCGTGTGCTGCCCGGGCCTGGAGCTCGCCGTCGACCTCGTGCCCGGGCTGTCTGAGGCGATGGCGGGCCCGGCCGCGTCGACGAACTACACGGCCGAGCTGGCCCCGAAGACTGCCGAGCTCGTGCGTCGGTTCCGGGGCGGTCGGGCCCTGTTCTGCGCGCCGGGTTCGCCGATCAAGTGCCCCGGCGCCCCGCAGAAGGCGGCCTACCTCGCCTGCGACCACTGGCGGCGGCGAGGGGTGCTCGGCGACGCCGAAGTCACCTACGCGACGGGGGCAGGGGGGATCTTCGGGGTGCCCGAGTTCGCCCGGGTGCTCGAGGGTGTGGTCGAGCGTTACGGAATCGCCACCCGCTTCTCCTCCGAGCTCATCGAGGTCGACCCGGAGCGCCGAAGCGCCACCTTCGAGACCGTCGGGCCGGAGGGCAAGCAACGGACGAGCCTCGACTACGACCTGTTGTGGGCCGCCCCTCCCCAGCGGGCGCCGGGCTTCGTGCGCGACAGCCCTCTCGCGTCGGCCGGGGAGTACGGCTGGGTGCCCGTCGACCGCCACAGCCTGCGTCACCAGCGTTACCCCGAGGTGTTCGCCCTCGGCGATGTGTGCGACGCCCCCACCTCCAAGACCGGCGCGGCCATCCGTCGCCAGGCGCCGGTGGTCACCGAGAACGTCATTGCCACGCTCTCGAGTCGCGAGCCGCTCGCCCGTTACGACGGCTACGCGGCGTGCCCGTTCACGACGGCGTTGGGCAAGATGGTCCTGGCCGAGTTCGACTACAGCCTCTCGCCCCGACCGAGCTTGCCGTTCATCGACACCCAGCGGGAGCGCTACGACATGTGGCTGCTCAAGCGCTATGGGCTGCCGGCCTTCTACTGGAACGTGATGCTCAAGGGCCTCGGCTGACCGACGTCGCCTGCGGAGCTCAAGGCACCGGCCGAGTTACCTCGAGGGTGCGGCGCACCCCCGCGGACCAACCGGGGGTACCGCTCAGAGTTGGTTGTCACCCCCGAAGATCTCCGACACCGAGGTCTCGGCGAAGACCGCGTTGATCGCGTCGGCGATGATCCTGGCCACCGAGAGCACCTCGAGCTTTTCGAAGGCGAGTCCCTCGGGGATGGGCAGGGTGTCGGTCACCACCACTCGTGAGACCGGAGCCTTCTCCAGGCGCTCGACCGCCGGATCGGAGAACACCCCGTGGGTGGCCATGGCCCAGATGTCCGCCGCCCCCGAGTCGGCGAGCCGCTCGGCGGCGGCACAGATCGTCGAGGCAGTGTCGATCATGTCGTCGATGATCACGCAGTGCCGGCCCTCGACCTCCCCGACCACGTGACGGACCTCGACGTGGTTGAAGGTCCCGGTTGGCCGCCGCTTGTGGACCAGGGCGAGGTCGGCGTTGAGCTGTTGGGCGAATCCTTCGGCCACCCGCACCCGACCCGAGTCCGGGGCCACGATGACCAGGTCGCCGTCGACCCGGGTCCGCAGGTACTCCTCGAGCACCGGGCTGGCGCGGAGGTGGTCGAAGGGCACGTCGAAAAAGCCCTGGATGGCACCGGCGTGAAGGTCGACGCTCACCACCCGGTCGGCGCCGGCCGCCTGGAACAGGTCGGCCACCAGCTTGGCGGTGATCGGCTCCCGACTGGTCGACTTGCGGTCCTGGCGGGCATAGCCATAGCAGGGGCAGATGGCGGTGATCGTCTTGGCCGATGCCCGCTTGGCCGCGTCGATCATGATCAGCTGCTCCATGAGCGAGTCGTTCACCGGCCTCGAGTGGGTCTGGATGATGAAGACGTCCCGCCCCCGGATGGAGGTGTCGTAGCGGCAGTAGATCTCGCCGTTGGCGAACTCCCGCAGGTTTGGCTCGCCGAGTTCGACGCCAAGGTGCTTGGCGATGGCCTCGGCGAGGGGTCGGTTCGAGCGTCCCGACATGAGCTCGAGCTTGCGCTTCGGGGTGAGCTCCACGCCAAGAACCTACCGCGCGCTCCGATGCGCCGGCCGGGCCGCCGACGCCTCGGACGCCCCTTCAGCTGGCCGGTCTCGACTCGAACGGCGCGACCGTCTCGCCGGCGGCCACCACCGCTCCGGGGCCGAGCGCGGCAAAGGGCCCGACGTGTGCCCGGGCCCCGATCCGGGCCCGCTCGCACATCGAGTAGCGGATCTCGGCCCACTCGCCGACCTCGGTGTCGATGAGCGTCGAGTCCGGGCCGATCTCGACCCCGGTCCCGATGACGCAGGTCCCCCGCAGGACCACCCCGGGCCAGAGCGCCACGTCCGGGGAGAGCTCGACGGTGGTGTCCACATAGGTCCGTTCGGGGTCCCACATCGTGACGCCCCGCCGCATCCACCGCTCGTTGATCCGGTCGCGCACCTCGGCCTCGGCCGCGGCGAGCTGGGCGCGGTCGTTCACGCCGGCCGTCTCGACCGGGTCCTCGACCGGCATGGCGCGCACGGAGTACCCCGCCTCCGAGAGGACCTCGACCACGTCGGTCAGGTAGTACTCCCCCTGGGCGTGGGTCGGACTGAGCCGACGGAGCGCCGGCGGGAGGAGGGACCGTCGGAAGCAGTAGATGGAGGTGTTGACCTCGTCGATACGGCGCTCCTCGGGACCGGCGTCGGCCTCCTCGACGATCCGGACCACTTGATCCTCGCCCGAGCGCACGACCCGTCCGTAGCCGGTCGGGATCTCCACCACCGCGCTGAGCAGAGTGGCGGCGGCCCCGGTGGCCCGATGATGGCGGACCAGCGCGGCCAACGTCGGCGGTCGCAACAGCGGGGTGTCGCCGGGCAGCACGACGACGTCAGCGGCCTCGTCGTCCTCGGGCAGCCCGGTCAGCGCGACGGCGACGGCGTCCCCTGTGCCCCGCTGGACCACCTGCTCGACGAACTCGATCCGCAGCCCGTGGGGAGCGTCGTCGGCCAGGGTCTTGGTAACCCATTCGGCCCCGTGGCCGACGACGACCGCCACCCGGTCGAGTTCGAGCTCCGCCAGCGCGTCGAGCACATGGAGCACCATCGGACGCCCGCACAGCCGATGGAGGGGCTTTGGCCGCTCCGAGCGCATCCTGGTGCCCTCGCCGGCGGCCAGGACGATGGCGTGCAACGGTCCTCTCGCGGTCATGCCTCATTCTTCCCCCCGGCGCAGGGAGGTGCTCGCCCACTCGGCGCCTCGGTCCTCCACCTGCCGGTCGGGTTCCGCCCGAGGCGACCAGGCGGTCCTCGTCCTCGGGGATCGGGGTGCACGCCGCGCTCATGACCCGGGCACCGGCACGCGCCGGGGCGGGGGGCGGGGCCGGACCGGGCCAGCCCCCGCGGGCCGGGTCGGTCGACCGGGTGCGCACTGAGGTCGAGGGCCAGGACGACGACCGCCGGCGCCAACCGCGACCTCGGCGAGTTCGAGGCGAGTGACGGGCAAAAGCGCTGGTGAAGCGCCAGTGGTCGGCCGCCGCGCACAACCGCGTTTGTCAGGAAATGGGCCTCCAACCTAGAGTCACGGGCCGTGTCGGGGACTTATGCCGAGCCGGGCAGCCAGACCATCCACAGCGGGGGTCGGCGGGACCAGGTCACGGCGCAGTGCCGGAACTGCGGTTATGACATCGTCTTCTTCTTCGGTGGCCCCGAACACGGTGACTGGCGCCATCTCGTGACTGGCGACGACCGGTGCGCCGAGGTGCCGCTCCGGGCCGAGGCCTGAGCACCGGGTCGACCATCCCGCCCCCGCCGGTCGGGATCCGGTCACCGGGCGCCGCCACGGGTCGGCCGAGCTCACCGTTCGGCCCGAGCTGGCGGGGGAGGGATCGAACCTCCAACCTCCGGATCCAAAGTCCGGCGTTCTGCCGATTGAACTACCCGCCAACGACCCCAACTCGTTAGCACATCGGCCCTGCTCCACCGAGCCCGGGCGAGCCGACGTCCCCGCCCCTCGCCCCCCATCGTCCCAGCCCCTTACTGGACGTTTACTCGGGGCCAGTAGGCTCACCACCAGGACAAACGAGATTCGCCCTCCGGCGGGACGAAAGAGGCGACGCTTCGATGAGGATCTTGGTGATCGACGACGACCCCGCTGTCAACGCATCGCTCGAGCGCGCCCTTCGTCTCGAAGGCTACGAGGTCCAGACCGCGGCCAGCGGGAGCCAGGGGCTCGAGGCATTGGCGCTCGTCCCTCCCGACGCCGTGGTGCTCGACCTGGGCCTGCCCGACTTCGACGGCCTGGAGGTCTGCAAGCGGATGCGGGCCGCCGGCGACGACACCCCGGTGCTCATGCTCACCGCCCGGGACGCCGTCAACGACCGGGTCCAGGGCCTCGACGCCGGCGCCGACGACTACCTCGTCAAGCCGTTCGCGTTGGCCGAGCTCCTGGCCCGGCTCCGGGCGCTCCTGCGGCGGAGCAGCGGCGAGGAGGGCGAGGTCCTGCGGTTCGGCGATCTCGGGCTCGACCTCGGCACCCGGGAGGCCCACCGCGCGGACCGGCCGTTCTCGCTCACCCGCATCGAATTCGATCTGCTCGAACTGTTCCTGCGCCACCCCCGCCAGGTGCTCACCCGGGACCTGATCCTGGAGCGGGTCTGGGGTTACGACTTCGACTCGGGCACCAACTCGCTCGCCGTCTACGTCGGCTACCTGAGGCGCAAGACCGAGGAGGAGGGCGAGCCGAGGGTCATCCACACCATCCGGGGGGTCGGCTACGTGCTCCGGGAGCCGTGAGGAGACCCTTCGCCTGGCTCGGGCGCTCAACCCGGCACGCCCTCCGGCGGCTCGCCCCCGAGCGAACGAGTGTGCGGGCCCGCATGGTGTGGGTCGCGCTCGGCGTGGGCGGCTTCGCCATCCTCGCCGCCTCGCTTGGCTCGTACCTGGCGGCACGCAACGCGCTGTTGAACTCGGTCAACGGGAACCTGCAGCAGGCGACGCACGAGGTGGAGTCGGCCACCAGCATCTCGTACAACCCGGCCACCGGACTGGTGAGCGGCATCTACGGGGCGACCGCCCAGTTCTTCTACCCCTCCGGCAACGCCCTGAGCGCCCCGGTGCTCCCGGTGACCGCCTCGGTCCGGGCCGTCGCCGTTGGCACCGCCGGCCCCTTCTACACGAACGTCAGCGTCGGGGACCAGCAGTACCGGGAGTACGTGACCCCCCTCACCGTCGTCGTCCGGCTCGGCTTCATCCAGCAGTCGGCGTCCGGCGCGCTCCAGGTGGCTGCCCCGCTGACCGGGGTCAACCTCCAGCTGGGCCACCTCGGGCTGGCCCTGCTCCTCGTGGCCCTCATCGCGTTGACGCTGGCCGTCGTGCTCGGGCTGCTGGCGTCGCGCGCCGCGGTCGGCCCCTTGAACGACCTCACCGCCACCATCGAGGAGCTGGCCCGGACCATGGATGTCTCCGAGCGCCTGGACCCGGGTGGGCCCGACGAGCTCGGGCGGCTGCGGCGGGCCTTCAACCGCCTGCTGAGCGCCCTCGAAGCCTCCCGGGAGTCCCAGCACCAGCTGGTCCTGGACGCCTCCCACGAGCTGCGGACCCCACTCACCAGCCTGCGCACCAACCTCGAGATCGTGCGGCGGGTCGCCGAGCTGTCCGAGCCCGAACGCGAGGTCCTGGTGGCCGACGTCCTCACCCAGATGCAGGAGCTGACCAACCTGGTGGGCGACCTGGCCGAACTGGCCCGGGGAGACCACGCCCAGGAGCGGGCGGCCCCGCTCCGCCTCGACCAGCTGGTCGAGGACTGCGTCGAGCTGGCGACCTCGCATGGACGGCCCCGGGCGGTGACCTTCGTCACCCGGCTCGAGCCGACCTGGGTCGAGGGCCGCAGCGAGCGGATTGCCCGGGCGGTCGGGAACCTCCTCGACAACGCGATCAAGTGGAGCCCCGACGCCTCGTCGGTCGAGGTGCTCTGCCGGTCCGGTGCCGTGTCGGTCCGGGACCACGGGCCGGGGATTGACCCCGAGGATCTCCCCCACATCTTTGATCGCTTCTACTGGGCCCGGGCGGCCAGGGCCCTCCCGGGTTCGGGGCTCGGGCTGGCGATTGTCGCCCAGGTGGCGAGCGAGGAGGGTGGATCGGTCGCGGCGGCCAACGCCCCCGACGGGGGGGCGATCGTCACACTGCACCTCCCGGTCGCGCCCCAGCCGGCGGCATTCGCCGCCCAGCTGTAGGGCCGATCCGGCCGATCCGGCGGAACTGCCCGGACCGCCGATCGGGTGCCGAAGTTGCTTCTTAGTGCGTTCTTAGCCCCGATTGGGGGTCGTCTTAACTCCCTGATCGAACATGGCGGTAACGAGGAGCAGCCGTGACAACCCACCCCATCCAGCATCAGCGCACCGAGGGACGCGAAGTAAAAAGCCACCGTGTCCGCCGCACCATTCGTCGGGCGCTCGAGGCTGGACGGGCGGGCGCCGGGGCGATCGCCGGGTCGGTCTCCGCCCACCTGACCGGGAGCGCCACCCGGTCCTTGGCGATCGTCCCGGTGCGAGTCCCGGCCGGTACGACCCCCCTGCGCCGGCCGGAGCCCGGCGGCTGCTCCTTGCTCTGGGTCGCCTCACCCTCAGCGGCCCGTTCACGCCAGGGGTAGGGGCCTCCACCCCTACCCCTGGCGTGCCATCACCTGGACCGCTCGGTCCCGACCCCTTGCCGGACCCGACCCGTCGACTGGTAGGGTGACCGCCCGGCATGGGTTCCCTGATCAAGAAGCGCCGCAAGCGCATGCGCAAGAAGAAGCACAAGAAGATGCTCAAGGCGACGCGCTGGCAGCGCCGGGCGGGCAAGTAGCCCGGTCCTAGTGGTCCGTCGCTGATATAGATAGGGTGGTTAGGCTGGCAGCATGCCGGTGATGACCGCCCCGCCCTTGGCCGTGACCCCCGAGCAGCGCCGGGCGCTCGAGCGCATGGCCCGTTCGAGCTCGCTGCCGCATCGCAC
>DAHUZS010000061.1 GCA_027315045.1 Acidimicrobiaceae bacterium | reverse complement strand
TCTTGAACGAGGACCAGGCCCGCCACATCCGGGCGAACTACGGCGCGAAGCTCAGCTACATCGACCACTGGTTCGGTCGTCTGCTCGACGTCATGGACCGCCAGGACCTGTGGTCGCACACGGCGGTCATCGTCTGCACCGACCACGGTCACTACCTCGGCGAGCGCGATCTCTTCGGCAAGCCGGCGGTCCCGATCTACCCCGAGATGGGACACATCCCCCTGCTCGTCGCGTGGCCCGGGGTCGAAGCCCGGGTGTCCGAGGCGCTGACGACGAGCGTCGATCTGCACGCCACCCTGTGCCAGGTCTTCGACGTCGCCCCCGGCGACCACCGGACCCACGGCAAATCGCTCGTGCCGGTCATTGCCGACCCGGCCGGGGAGATCCGCAGCCATCTGCTCTGTGGCATCTGGGGTCGCCACGTCGAAGTCATCGACCGAGACCGTCTCTACGCCAGATCACCGACCGGGGAGAACTTCCCCCTCGCCATGTGGTCCAACCGGTGGTCGACGATGCCCGCCCGGGGCCTTCCCCAGCTCGTCCTCCCCCGACCCGACCGGCGGGCCACCTTGAGCTTCATGCCCGGTTCGACCGTCCCGGTGATCCGACAACCCTTCGTGCCCGGTGACCTGCTTCCCTACTGGGCGATCGGTGCGCAGGTTGACGATCACCACCTCTACGACCTGGCAGAGGACCCTGCGGCCCAACGCAACCTGGCGGGGACGCCGACCGAGCGCGAGGCGGTGGAGCTGCTGGCCGAGGCGTTGAAGGAGCTCGACGCACCGGTCGAGCAGTTCCAGCGCCTCGGGCTTGACTAAGCCAGCGCGACGGGCCGACCTCGTCGGACCGAGGGTCTGAGACGCCCGCCGCGTCGAGCCGGATCGTCTAGCGCCTGGTGACGACCGCCCGCGCCGCGTCGAATGCCTGCTGGAGGTCCACCAGGGCCTCGGTGATCGCGTCCTTCCCGGCCGGGCCCGCGTCCATGAGGTCCTGGCGCGCGTGTCTGAGGCCGCTCTTCAGGGCGAGCCCGGCGTTGTGGACCTTCGCGAGCTCGTGGGCGAGTGCCTCGCGCAGCTCCATACCGGCCAGGTCGAGCTGGACCACAAGCTCGTCGATCTTGGTCCGCCAATCCGTGAGCGAGGCCTGAAGACCCTCGAGCACATCCTGGTCGTCGGTCGAGCCGGCGGGGCTGGCGTGTGGTTCTTCCGTCATGCCGGCCTCCTTCGCGTTGGACCTCGGACCCACGATGCCGCGGCGCGCCATGATCAGCTAGGGCCGAAGGTCCCCCGACCCGGCGTTCCCCGGCGTGGTCCCGAGCCGGCGCTCAGAGACCTTTGGCCCTACCTCGGATCGGCTCGGCAATGCGAGGGTGGTCGCATGGAGACCTTCCTGGTTGGGGTGGACGGATCGGTCGCCTCGAGACGAGCGCTGGAGTGGGCAGTCGCGCACGCCGAGTCCGAGCAGGCGAGGATACGGGTGCTCATGGTGGTCGAGGGTCCGACGCGGGACATGTGGATTCCCCACAGCCCGCTCGACGACCGGTTGGCCGTGGCCCGCCGGCACCTCGCGAGGGCGGTCAAGACCCTCCGGGAGCACCACCCTCGGGTGGTGATCGAGCACGAGGCCCGGGAAGGTCGAGCGGCCCAGACCCTCCTCGAGGTGGCGAGGGACTGCGACCTGCTGGTGGTCGGCGGCCGGGGGCGGGGCGGAGTGACCGGAGCGCTGGTCGGCTCGGTCAGTCTCCACTGCGTGGCCTACTCCCCGTGCCCGGTGGTGGTGGTGCGGCGGCAACGCAAGGACGCCGCCACCAAGGCCAAGGCCAAGGCCAAGGCCAAGGCCACGACGGGCTGAGCCCGCACTCGCTCGAAGGACGGCGCGCTGGTGAGGGATCGGCGCGTGCCGCAAGGATGCGCGAGCTCTCGGGCGACCGGGGAGACGGTGCATCGCTCGACCTGCGGTTCGACCGAGTCTTCGCGCCACGTCTCGTCCGTGACCATGCCGAGGGTGTCTGGCGGTGAGGGCCAGGAAGCAACCGATCCGCGGCAGGGCACCAGCCGGGCCGCGTCGCGGACCGCACACTCAAGAGGCACCGTGACCGGCGAACTTAGCCAACACTTGCTGAGCAGCGTCGCTCGGGCATCGGATCCGGTCCGATGAAGGTTCTCGGCCGGCTGGCCGCTCCTGACTCCGGGGTTCCCGGTGATGAGGTAGGCCGGGTCGGATCGTGACCTTGCGCCCTATCGTTTTGAGGGCCGCACTGCGATGGTGGAGCCGAGGCGACACCGGCGCGGTGTTGCGCGATCGAGATCGAAAAGGACGATGAGCGGACCGAGACGCTGGTTCATCCTCGCCGTGCTGTGCGTGAGCTTGCTCCTGATCAGCCTGGACATGCTCATCTTGAACGTGGCGCTCCCGGTCATCGTCGACTCGATGCATGCCACCTCCAGCCAGCTCCAGTGGATCGTCGATGCCTACGTGGTCGTCTACGCCGGATTGCTGCTCGTCCTCGGGAGCATCGGGGACCGGATCGGACGTAAGTGGGTGTTCCTGGCCGGTCTCCTCCTCTTCGCAGCCGGCTCGGCCACCTCGGCCTTCTCCCCTACGCCCGACCGGCTGATCGCTGCTCGGGCGTTCATGGGGATCGGTGGCGCGGCCATCATGCCCTCGACGCTGTCGATCCTGACCAACGTGTTCACGGATCCTGGCGAGCGAGCGCAAGCCATCGGGATTTGGTCCGGGACGACGGGGCTGGGTCTTGCCATCGGCCCGATGGCCGGAGGCTGGCTGCTCGCCCACTTCTGGTGGGGGTCGGTCTTCTTGATCAACGTCCCCATCGCCCTGGTGGGCTTTCTCGTGGCGATGTGGGTCGTCCCCAACTCGAAGGCTCCACGGCCCAAAGGGTCCGATCCGGAGGGTGCGGCGCTCTCGATCGCGGGGATGGCCTTGTTGCTCTGGGCGATCATCGAGGCGCCGAACCGGGGGTGGAGCTCCGCATGGGTCCTCGGAGCGCTGGCGGCGGCGGTCCTCTTGTTGTCGGTGTTCGTCCTCTGGGAACGGCGGTCCACCCACCCGATGTTGGAGTTGTCGCTGTTCCGGTCCAGGCGATTCTCGGTGGCGATCGGCGCGATGGGGACCGTGATCTTCGCCTTGATGGGTGCCTTGTTCCTGCTGACGCAGTACCTGCAGTTCTCCTTGGGGTTCAGCCCTCTCGAAACGGGGCTCCGGATCGTCCCGATCGCCGCCGTGTTGGTTGTGGTCGCACCCCTCTCCACCCGGATCGTGCGGACCGTCGGCACCAAGCCGGTGGTGTTCACCGGGATGGTGCTCATCGGGATCGGCCTGGGGCTGCTCTCCGGGGTGACGGTGCGCGACAGCTACCTGCAGATCCTGCCGGCGCTCTTCTTGCTCGGGATCGGTGCCGGTCTGGCGTTCGCCCCTTGCACCGAAGCCGTCATGGGTTCGCTTCCGCTCGAGCAGACCGGGATCGGCTCGGCCACCAACGGGACGGCGATGCAGACCGGCGGAGCGCTCGGTGTTGCCGTGCTGGGCAGCCTGCTGAACGGCCGTTACCAGGGACGGATGGTCCCGTTGCTCGCGCACTACCGGATCCCCTCGTCGGTGCTGCACCTCGTGACCGGATCACTCGGGGGTTCGCTGGCGGTGGCGAAGCAGGTCGGCGGTTCGCTCGGGGCCGAACTGGCCCGGGTCGCCCGTGAGGCGTTCGTGAGCGGCATGGACTTGTCGTTGGTGGTCGGAGCGTTCGCCACCGCGGCTGGCGCCGTGGGCGTGGTCGCCCTATTGCCGAACCGACCTCCGTCCGAGCCGGACGGCCACGAACCAGAGGTGAGGGCGAGCGCCCGAGTAGGCGGGGATTGACCGCACATCGACGCGAAAGGGCGCCCAACTCCAAGATGAGATGGGCGCCCGTTCTATTCGGTTGTACGAAGCCGGACCGGAACAAGATTCGCACCGAGACTTCCGGACTCACTGCCGTCGCATCGCCTCAACAGCACAGGCCGCATGCCACTTCTACTAGGCGCCGATCCTCGGACCTACGCCCCAGCCGACTTCCGAACGTTCTGAAGAGGTCTAGCCACTGACCCGCACCTCCTCGGCCCCACCATTGAGGCCATTTAATCCAATTAGTTCAACGCCGACGCGCCCGGTGCTATTTCCGTCTCCTTCGAGTTCAGGGCGGGGACCTTGGACCCTGTCGGCTGCGGCCGAGGTTGGTGAGAATGGATCTCGAATCCGAGGGGAGCGCCGCGTGACCGACCGAGCGAGTCTCGAGCTGAGCGGAGCGTGGGTGAACGAACTGGGCTCGCGATTGGTGCTCCGAGCGGCCGAAGACGGTCGACTACGTGGCACTCTGGCCTCTGGGGTCGGGGGAACCATGGGCGAGAAGGTGCCGGTGACCGGGTTCTGGCACCCGAGCGACCTGGAGGCAGGGGTCATGGGTTTCGTGGCGGCGTGGCGGTCCGCCGGATCCGTGTCCACCTGGTCGGGGCACTACCGAGTCGACCGCGGGACGATGACGCTGACCTGGATCCTGACCGAGCCGGCAAGAACGTGCGACGAGTGGCAGTCGACTCGCATCGGTCATGACGCGTTCGGCCGGTTGGCGCTGGACGACGCACACGAAGGGGGAGCGGAGGTACCCTCGGATCGCACGCGTCGGTAGCGGCCGACCAAGACGATCTCGATGCCCTACCTGTCTTTTGCTCTCAGGAACCTCAAGGCGAAGAAGGGTCGGTCCCTCGGACTGGCCGCCGCGGTTGCCTTCGCCGTCATGACGGTCGTGACCCTGGCGGTGACGAGCAGTGGCCTGGAAGAATCGGCGGCGGCGATCATCTCTATCGGCAAGGCCGATTTCACCATCGCCCAGAAGGGAGTGTCAGAGCTGCTCTCGAGCACCATCGACACCGGAGAGCGGGCGAGGATCGAGGCGACGCCGGGCATTCAGAGCGCGGTCGGGGTCTTGGTGGAGACCGAGAAGATCAACGCTCAGAACCCGGTGTTCATCGAGATCGGGATCTCCCCGAACCAGCTCAAGCAGTTCGGTGTGACGATCGTCAAAGGTCACGTCTATTCTCCGACGGCGAGCCACCAGTGCATGCTCGGCTGGCGTGCGGCCTCGAACCTCGGGTTGCACGTCGGCTCGTCGTTCAGGGCCAACGGCACGGTGAACACGGTCACCGGGATCTACTCGACCGGCAACAGCTTCGGTGACGACGCCGCCATGTTCCCGTTGCCGGCGATCCAGGGATACAACCGGGTTCCCGGGATCGTCACCTTGGTCTTCGTGAAGGTGAAGCCGGGGTATCAGGTGAGCAAGGTCGAGCAGTCGATCAACCACAACATGCCCGAACTCACCACTATCAGAACGGCGTCGCAGTTCGGGAGGGCCGACCGCAATCTCGTCTACCTGAGGGCCGCGGTGACCGGCAGCACCATCCTGGCGGTCATCATCGGCGCGGTCATCGTCGGCAACACGATGCTCTTGAGCGTGTTCGAGCGGACGAGGGAGCTCGGACTGCTTCGCGCCGTCGGATGGACAAGGCGACGCATCGTCGGATTGATCCTGATCGAGGCCATCGCCCTCGGGCTGATCGGGGCCTGCATCGGTATCGGCCTGTCGTTCGCCGTCTCGACCGGCCTCGAGCATCTTCCGGCACTAACTGGCATCCTGCACACCAACTTCACTCCCATGGCCTTCTGGCGTGCCCTCTACACCGCCCTCGGGATGACCCTGATCGGCAGCCTGTATCCGGCCTTGCGGGCTGCGCTTTTGATCCCGTTGCGGGCGCTCAGCTATGAGTGAAGCGACCTTGGGCCCGTCGACCTCGAGCCTTGTTGCGGGGCAGGGGGCCATCGAACAGGCTCCGGTGATCGAGCTGCGCGACGTCGTCAAACGTTACCGGGGAGGCGTTCTCGCGCTCGACCGCCTGGACCTGGTCATCGCCAAGCGGGAGTTCGTCGCCATCTCGGGCCCGTCGGGGTGCGGGAAGTCGACCCTGTTGCACCTGATCGCCGCACTTGACGGACCGACGTCGGGGACGGTCCTCGTCAACGGGCACGACCTGACCAAGATGCACGACCTGAGCTACTTCCGCCGGCGCGATGTCGGCCTCGTCTTCCAGCTCCACAACCTCTTGCCGCGGATCTCGGTGTTGGCCAACGTGGAGATCGTCATGTACGGGACCCACCTGAACAACCGTGCTCGCCACCAGCGGGCGAAGGAGTTGCTTGAGGAGGTGGACCTGGGTGGGCGGGGCAACCGCCTGCCCACCCAGCTCTCGGGGGGCGAGCGCCAACGTGTCGCCATCGCCCGGGCACTCGCCAACGAGCCGGGCATCCTCCTCGCCGACGAGCCGACCGGGAATCTGGACGCGGAGTCGGCCCGCCGCATCATGGAGTTGTTCGGTCGGGTCCGCAGCGACGGGGTGACGGTGGTCATGGTCACCCACGACGAGGCCCTCGCGGCCCTGGCCGACCGGACCGATCGGATCGAAGCGGGCCGCATCGTGAGTTCGACGCGGAACCACTCAGGGTAGAAGGGAGCGGACCGCGTCCTCGGGCGTCCCGGTCGCTAGCGGCGAGGGTCGGCGGTCCTTGGCCCGACTCCTAGACGAGTTGACGGACGTGCCCGGCGATCTCGAGGTCCTCTCGGGCCTCGACCACGACCGAGGCGACCCGGGCCGACGGTGCCGAGAGCATCCGGTCGGTGGCGCCCGCCGCGTTCAGCTGGTCGTCGAGCTCGACCCCCAAGAACGCCAGTCCGGCGCTGACGTCGGCCCGGAGGCGGGCCGACGCCGTCCCGGCACCTCCGGTGTATACGACGGCATCGAGCCCGGCCGCGGCCGCGGCCATCGCCGCGGTCGAGGTCTGGATCCGGTAGACGAAGACGTCGTAGGCGAGGGCGGCGGCCTCCTCGCCCCGGTCGGCCGCGGCGAGCACCTCTTCGAGGTCCGCCGAAAGGCCGGAGAGCCCGAGGAGCCCCGACCGGTGCTCGAGGGCGTCCTCCACCTCGTCGAGCGTGGCTCCAGCGTGGCGCAGGAGGAACAAGAGCAGACCCGGGTCGATCGTCCCCGAACGGGTCGCCATCACGAGACCCTCGAGGGGGGTGAACCCCATCGTGGTGTCGACCGACCGGCCCGAGCGCACCGCGGCCAGCGAGGCTCCGGCACCGAGATGGGCGGTTACCAGGCGAAGGCCCCCAGTCGGCCGGTCGAGGAGTTCGGCCGCCCTCCTGGCGGCCCAGGCGTGGCTGAGGCCGTGGAAGCCGAACCGTCGGATCCCGAAGCGTCGTCGCCACTCGTCGGGGAGGGCGTAGGTCGCCGCTCTGGGGGGCAGGTGCGCGTGGAAGGCGGTGTCGAAGCAGGCCACCTGGGGGAGGTCGACCCCGAGCCGGGTGAGGGCCTCGACGGCGGCGATGGACGGCGGGTTGTGGAGCGGAGCCAGCTCGGCCAGGTCGTGCAGGGCCCCCTCCGAGGAGGCGTCGAGGAGGATCGGTTCGACGAATCGTTCCCCGCCGTGGACGATCCGGTGGCCGACCGCGCCGATCTCGGGCCCCGCCGCCAGGAAGGCGCCGAGCGCGTCACGCAGGCGACCGGGAGGCGGGGGCGGGAGGTCCTGGCCCCCGACCACCTGGTCGTCAGGGGCGATGATCCGCAGCTTGAGGCTGCTCGACCCGGCGTTGACGACGAGGATGTTCACCGCGCCGGGGCGTGTGCGTCGAGGGCCACCTGGGCAGATTGGCACACCGCACGGGTCGCACCGGTCACGCAGGAGGAATGGTCATGACGCCAGCACCATCCGAGGCGCGCCAACCGCTGGAGGAGTGGGGGCAGCTCGACCTGTTGTTCCGGGCGGCCAACTACCTGACGGTGGGGCAGATCTATCTCATGGACAACGCCCTGTTGACCCGCGCGCTGCGACCGGAGGACGTCAAACCCCGGCTGCTCGGCCACTGGGGGACGAGCCCGGGTCTGAACCTCTGCTACGCCCACCTCAATCACCAGATCCTCCAGCGCGACCTGGACGTGGTGTTCGTCTGCGGGCCGGGCCACGGGGGACCGGCCATCGTGGCCAACACCTGGTTGGAGGGCACCTACAGCGAACTGTTCCCCTACGTGAGCCAGGACGCCCAGGGCATGGCCCGGCTGTTCCGCCAGTTCTCGTTCCCCGGAGGGGTCCCGAGCCACTGCAGCCCCGAGACGCCGGGTTCGATCCACGAGGGTGGCGAGCTCGGCTACTCCCTCGCGCACGCGTTCGGGGCCGCGTTCGACAACAAGGAGCTGGTCGTCGCTTGCGTCGTCGGTGACGGCGAGGCCGAGACCGGGCCGGCGGCGACGGGATGGCACTCGAACAAGTTCCTCGACCCCGACCGGGACGGAACGGTGCTGCCGATCCTGCACCTGAACGGCTACAAGATCGCCGCCCCGACGTTCCTGGCCCGGATCCCCGACGTCGAGCTGCTCGCGCTGTTCACCGGCATGGGCTACCGACCGGTCCTCGTGACCGGCGGGTTCGACGACGAGGACCACCTCGAGGTCCACCGGCGCGTCGGCTCGGCCCTGGCCGAGATCTTCGACGAGATCGGCGAGATCCGGCGTTCCCCCCGGCAGGGCCGGCCGAGCTGGCCGATGCTGATCCTGCGGACCCCCAAGGGCTGGACCGGCCCCAAGGTGGTCGACAAGCTGGCGGTCGAGGGCACGTTCCGGGCCCACCAGGTCCCGCTCGGGGAGGTCCGGACCAATCCAGACCACCTGGCCCAGCTCGAGGGGTGGATGCGGAGCTACCGACCCGACGAGCTCTTCGACCCCGCAGGTCGCCCGAGGGACGAGATCAGGGCCGCGACGCCGAAGGGGAGCCGTCGGATGGGCGCCAACCCCCACGCCAACGGCGCCCTGGTGCGCAAGGAGCTGAGCATGCCGGACTTCCGCCGTTACGGGGTGGCCGTCGCCGGTCCGGGGAGCGGCCGACACGAGGCCACCAGGGTCTTGGGCGGCCTGCTTCGCGACGTGCTCGGGGCGAACCCCGATACCTTCCGGCTCTTCGGCCCGGACGAGACGGGGTCCAACCGCCTGCAAGCGGTGTTCGAGGTCACCGACCGGACCTGGGAGGCCGAGCGCCGGGACGGTGACGACCACCTGGCGCCCGACGGCCGGGTGATGGAGGTGCTCTCCGAGCACCTGTGCCAGGGGTGGCTCGAGGGCTATCTGCTCACCGGGCGCCACGGCCTGTTCAACTGCTACGAAGCCTTCGTCCACATCGTCGACTCGATGTTCAACCAGCACGCGAAGTGGCTGAAGGTGAGCGCCGAGGTGCCGTGGCGCCGGCCCGTCGCATCGCTCAACTACCTGCTCTCGAGCCACGTCTGGCGCCAGGACCACAACGGCTTCTCCCACCAGGATCCGGGCTTCATCGATCACGTCGTGAACAAGAAGGCCGAGGTGGTACGGGTCTACTTCCCGCCCGACACCAACTGCCTCCTGTCGGTCGCCGACCACTGCCTGCGCTCCGCCAACTACGTCAACGTGATCGTGGCCGGCAAACAGCCCCAGGAGGACTGGCTCACGATGGACGAGGCCGTCGACCACTGCACCCGGGGCCTCGGCATCTGGCCCTTCGCGTCGAACGACGCCGGGGCCCTCCCTGACGTCGTGATGGCGTGCTGTGGCGACGTGCCGACCCTCGAGACCATGGCCGCCGTCAGCCTCCTCCGGGCACACGTCCCCGACTTGAAGGTCCGGGTGGTGAACGTCGTGGACCTGATGCGATTGCAACCCGACACCGAGCACCCCCACGGCCTGACCGACCGGGAGTTCGACACCCTGTTCACGACCGATCGCCCAGTGATCTTCGCCTACCACGGCTATCCCTGGCTCATCCACCGCCTGACCTACCGTCGGCACAACCACGACAACATCCATGCCCGGGGTTACAAGGAGGAGGGCACCACCACCACCCCCTTCGACATGGTCATGCTGAACGATCTCGACCGCTACCACCTGGTGATCGACGTGCTGGACCGGGTTGTCGGGCTGGAGGCGAGCACGGCTGAGCTGCGCCAGGCGATGGTGGACGCCCGGCTGGATGCTCGCCGCTACGGCCGGGAGCACGGCGAGGATCCCCCCGAAGTGGCCGGGTGGCGCTGGGAGCCGGGCGGCGCCGCGGGGCCGACGTGAAGCCGTGCGGCGTCGGCCCGGCCCCGGCCCGACGCGACGAGCGGCGGCTTCGATCCGCCATGATGGGGACATGAGCGACGCTGTGGCCGACGGCCGGGTCCTGAGCGAGATCGCCGAGGAGGAGTGCTACGAGCTGCTGGCGACCCAGTCCCTGGGGCGTCTGGCCGTGGTGCGCGATGGCCGACCTGAGATCTTCCCGGTCAACTACGCCCTCGACGGCCGGATCGTCACCCTGCGGACGGCACCGGGAGTGAAGCTCGCCTTCGGCTCGTTCTCCCACGTGGCCTTCGAGGTCGAGGACATCGACCCGGTCACCCGGGAGGGGTGGGTGGTCGAGGTCCGGGGCTTCGCCGAGGAGATCACCGACGCTGGAGACGAGTGGTCGGTGCACGCCCGAGGCGCCGCCATCGAGCCCTGGGTGGCCGGGGTCCACGACCACTACCTCGCCATCGCCCACGGTGAGATCTCGGGCCGCCGGATCTCCCGATCGGCGGGCTGAATGACGCCGGCGCCTCGAAGCTCAAGGCCTGGTTCCCTTGGCCGACAAGACGATCGGATCGACGCCTGGGTGCCCGCCGAGCGCAGCCGGGCGCGATGTCGTGCCGTCGATCTGGCTGCCCGGTCCTGTCGTCCGGGCCGAGCGCGAACGGGCCCGTTCTCGGCTCCAGCTGGTCCGGCACGGGGGATGTTCGAGCACGGTCCACGTAGCGCGCCTCGCCGTTGCCAAGCCCTGGGCGGTCTCGGATCTCTTTAGCGTGGGCGGCGGGTACTTCTCGCCCGCCTCGAGATCCCTGAGCTCTGGCGCTCCAACCTCGAGGCCCCGTTGGACCACCTCGACCGTCTCGACGACGAGATCGTCGCCTACGAACGTGAACTCCGCGCCCTGGGGGCCGACCACCACGATGGGTCCTTGTCACGACCATGCCCGGCATGGCGTGGGTCCCGGAGCTCGGCGACATCGGATGCTCCTCAAGCCCGACGAAGCTCGTCGGCTCCAGAGGTCGGTGCCCCTCGGTCGCCCGGTCGGGGCGCGCCGATCGCCGCGGCTCGCTGGCCAAGAACGGGCTCCAACATCTGCGCTGGGCGCTCGTCGACGCGCCCAGCCACGCCGGAGGGGACCCCGTCTATGCGGAGCACTACCAGCGCACCCGGACCCGCCTCGGCTGCCCGGCCCAAGGTGGCTCGAGTCGAGGTTGCCCGCAAGCTGGCCGAAGCCTCCTGGCACATGGTCACCAAGGCCGCACCAGTGGCTCGAGCAAGGTCCCGGCCTCTGGGGACATGACGGCCCTGTTCTGAGATGGACCAGCTGGAGTCTCCGCTCCGACCTGAACCTCCCGGAGGAGGCGATCGCGAGATGCGATCTCCTCATTCATCGGGGCGCTGGTCCGCCCGTCGATCACCCAGAATCGGCCCGTCGATCACCGAGAATCAGCCCTTGACACCCGGCCCCCTTCATCGAGGGGCCGGCCCGGCTCACCCGCTCCTTGGCGTCGGGACGATCACGAGAGGCACGGTTGCCTGCTCGGCCAGCTCGTGGCTCGTGCTGCCGAGGGGGAGGCCGGCGTCGTTGCGATGGCCACGGGAACCGACCACCAAGAGATCGGCCGACAGGGGCGGATTGCCCGCCCGGAGCAACGCCGAGCAGGGGTCCCCTTGGCTCACGTGCCACCGGGCGTGACCCACCTCGATGCCGGCCTCGCCGGCCATGACGACCGCGGTCTCCTCCAGGTCGCGGACGATCTCGATCTCGTCGGTCCGTCCGAGAATCCCGATCGCGTGCACGAGCACGATGTCGGCCCCCAGCTGGTTGGCGAGATCGAAGGCGAAACGCGCCGCCAGCTGGGCGCCGATCGAGCCGTCGTAGCCGACGGCGATGGTTCGGACTGTCATCTGAGCCCCCCCTGTTCCGGCTCACCCGCCGATCGGATCGCGTTCCCCCGCTCGGTCTTGGCCCGTTCGACCATGGCGCCGCTCGAGACGTTGGAGGTCGGGTCCTCGGCTCCGTAGGGGGCGCCCAACAGCTCGCCCAAGGTCGCGGCGACCGAGCCCCGCACCGCCGGGAGGTCGTAGCCACCCTCGAGGAACAGGGCCAGGCGTCCCGGCCGGGGCACGAAGCCCTGCACCGTCTTGGCCAGTTCGGCGTAGTCCCCGCTCGAGAGGGCGAAGTCGGCCAGCGGGTCGTCCCGGTGGGCGTCGTAGCCGGCCGAGATGAGGACCCAGGTGGGGCCGAAGGCGTCGATCGCCGGCCCGGCCAGCTCGTCGATTCCCAGCCGCAGCGCGTCGCCGGTGGCCCCGGGGGCGAGCGGGACGTTGACGGTCAGCCCCAGGGCGTCGGCGCCCCCGATCTCCCGGGCCGCCCCGGTCCCCGGGTACAGGGGCCACTGGTGGGTCGAGACGTACAGGACCGACGGGTCGTTCCAGAAGATGTCTTGGGTGCCGTTGCCGTGGTGGACATCCCAGTCGACGATCAGGACCCGCTCGCCCTCGGCCACCAGGCTGGCCGCCACCACGGCGATCGAGTTGAGCAGGCAGAAGCCCATGGCCCGGTCGACGACCGCGTGATGCCCCGGGGGCCGGGCGGCCACGAAGGCCACGCCCGAGCCGAGGGTCTTCAGGCGGTCGAGCGCCCCCAGCGCGGCGCCGACGGCCCGCCGGGCCGCCTCGAAGGACCGAGGCGTCGCGTAGGTGTCGGGGTCGAGGTCCCCGCCGCCGGCCTGGCAGAACGCCGCGAGCTCTTGGAGGTAGGCGGGCGGATGGACCAGGGCGAGCTTCTCGAGGGGGGCCGGGAGGCCCGGGACGATCTCCATGTCCTCACCGAGGTGCAGGTCGTCGACCCCGGCCATGGCCGCCTCGACCCGTCCCGGGCGTTCGGGGTGCCCGACCCGGTGGTGCTCGGGGGAGGGAACGGGCCCGCCGACGATCAGCACGCGCTCACCGGGGAGCGCCGACGCCGTGGTGGTAGGCCGGGCCGATCGGGAACCGGACCGAGATCAGCCCGTCGTCGAAACGCATGCTGACGTTGAACCTCGAGTGCGTGAAGACGTGGAGCATGTCACGGTTCTCGGGCAACGTTGACGCCACCAGGGCGTCGAAGCCGCACATCCACGCGGCCTGAGCCAAGAGCTCGAGGAGCAGGGTGGCGATGCCGTGGTGCTGCCAGGCGTCGGCGACCACGAAGGCGACCTCGGCCTCGGTGCCCGAGATGCGGTCGTAGCGTCCCACCGCCACCAGGACGTCCTCGACCTCGACGACGAGGGCGAGCCGATCGGCGTAGTCGACGTGGGTGAACCACTCGATCTCGGTGTGCGACAGCCGGGGATGGGGCGAGAAGAATCGGAAGTAGACCGACTGGGGACTGAGCAGGCGGTGGAAGTCGGCCAGTCGCTCGGCGTCGTCGGGCCTGATCGGCCGGACGTGAACCGTCGTGCCGAGGAGCGTGGTCACGTCGCACTCCAGGGTTCCCGGATACCCCGCCGGGGTCCCGGCGGCCGGGAGGTGCTCGGTCTCGGGGCCGATCGCGATGGCCGTCTTCCGGGTCACCGGCGCCTCACGCGCCGGCCGGTGATCTCCTTGGGCGTGACCCGAACGTAGTGGTCCTTCTTGCCTCCGACCCACGGGCTGATCCCGAGGGTCTTGACCGACTCGAGCTCGCCGGGCTCGGTCAGCACTTCGCCCTTCCCGGTCACAAGCACGCTCCACCCTTCGTAGAGGGCGTCGTCGATGTGGTCGACCTCGAAGGACACCGGCCCCTCGCCGACCGCCGCCACCACCGCGGCACTGCCGGCGGTGCGGAAGACGATGTCGCCGTCGAGCATCTTGAAGTTGACCGGGACCGCCACCGGGCCCCGCGGCGCCACGAACACGACCCGGCCGATGCCCCCCGGCGCCAGCAGCGCCTCGGAGTCCCCGGACGCGAGCTCATCGAGCTCGAGCCCCTTCGGGGGGGCCGCTCGCCCCGGTGGGGCCAGCATGCCGCTGCCGGCGAGCGCCTCGACGGTGGTCTCGAGCGCGGCGGAGAGCCGCCACAGCGCGGCTCGGGTGGGGTGGGGTGCGGGGTTCTCCTCGATCAGCTCGACGTAGGCCGGATGCATCCCGGCCCGCCGGGCGACTTCCTCGCGGCTGACGCCCAACTCCCTGCGTCGTTCGGCGACCCGCCGGCCCAAGTCTCCAACGTTGCTCACCGCTCCTCCCGTGGCCACTTCCAGGGTGACCGGTGGACCGGACCGGGACCAGGGCCGTTCGGCCCGAACGCAGACCGCCGGCCCTGGCGGCCGGGGCAACGAGGGGGAACGATCACACCATGGAGACTGGGGATCAGCTGGTCGCGGCGCTCCGGCTCGACCCGTCGAGCCGGGTGGCCGCCGGTGCCAGGCTGCGGGAGGCGGCAGCGGTCTTGCAGGACCATCGCAGTCCTGCGTGCTGGTGGGCGAGGAGCCGCCCAGGGTGGTGACCGAGCACGACCTCCCCGGCGCGTTGGCCGCCGGGATGGGCGTCGAGGCGCCGGTCGAGCGGATCGCGAGCAGCGACGTCATCTGGGCCACCGCCACGACCCGGTCCTTGATGCGCTGGCCGTGATGCACCGACACCGGATTCGGCATCTGGTGGTGGTCCGGCCGACCGGCGAGGTGGACGGCGTGCGCTCGCTCGAGCCCCTCGTCAGCGGGGCCGGGCCGGGCCGAGGATCGAGCTCTCGGTCCGGGCACGGTCGCTCAGCCGTGCGGGTCGGCGGGGCTGGTTGGCGCCTTGGCCCCGCCCCCCCCGGCGTGCTCGACTGGGGCGTCCTCTCGGCCGGCCTGGGCCTCGGGGGTCCGGCTGGTGCCGGAGCGGTCCGGACCCACGGTGACCCGCACGCCACCTTCGGGTTGGGGCCGGCCGGCAAGCTCGTAGACCTCCGAGCCGTCGACGGTCTCCTGGGCGAGGAGCAGCGCCACCAGCTTGTCGAGCGCGTCCCGGTGGGCTTTTAGGATCTCGAGGGCCCGGTCCTCGGCCTCCCGCACCAACCTGGCCACCTCCTCGTCGATGGCGGCCTGGGTCTCCTCGGCGAAGGGCCGGGTCGAGAACTCACCGCCGCCACCGTCGAGGTACACCGAGCCGCCCAGGGGGTAGCCGACCGGTCCGATGGCCTTGGAGAGGCCGAACTCGCGCACCATCTTGGTGGCGAGGTCGGTGGCCTTGGCCAGGTCGTTGCTGGCGCCGGTCGAGCCCTGGCCCAGCACCACGAGCTCGCCGGCCCGGCCGCCGAGGAAGACCGACAGGGCGTCGTAGAGGTAGTCCTCCCCGAAGAGGTGGCGCTCGACCAGCGGGAGCTGTTCGGTCACCCCGAGGGTCTGGCCGGCCGGCAGGATCGTCACCTTGGAGATGGGGTCGGCCTTCTCGGAGTACGCGGCCACCAGGGCGTGCCCGGCCTCGTGCACCGCCACCGAGTGCTTCTCCTCGTCGAGCAGGACGTTGGAGCCTTCGCGACGGCCCAGGATGACCCGGTCGCGCGCCTCGTTGAAGTCCGCGGCGACGAGGACCTCCCGGTTGTCGCGCACGGCGACGATGGCCGCCTCGTTGACCAGGTTGGCCAGGTCGGCCCCGGAGAACCCGGGGGTCCCCCGGGCGACCACCTCGAGATCGACCCCGGGGTCGAGCCGCTTGCCCCGGCAGTGGACACCGAGGATGGCCGCGCGCTCGGTGAGGTTGGGCAGCGGGATGATCACCTGGCGGTCGAAGCGGCCGGGCCGCAACAGCGCCGGGTCGAGCACCTCGGGGCGGTTGGTGGCCGCCAGCACGATGATCCCGGTCGCCGGGTCGAACCCGTCCATCTCGGCCAGCAGCTGGTTGAGCGTCTGCTCCCGCTCGTCGTTGGAGACGAACGCCCGGTTCCCCGACCGGCGCTGGCCGATGGCGTCGACCTCGTCGACGAAGATGATGGCCGGGGCCCGCTTGCGGGCCTCCTGGAACAGGTCCCGCACCCTGGCCGCTCCCACCCCCACGAACATCTCGACGAAGCTCGAACCGGTCACCGAGAAGAAGGGGACGTCGGCCTCGCCGGCCACCGCCCGGGCGAGCAGGGTCTTGCCGGTGCCCGGGGGGCCCACCATCAGGACCCCGCGGGGGGCCATGGCTCCGGCCCGCGCGTAGCGCTCGGGGTTGCGGAGGAAGTCCACGACCTCGCGGATCTCGAACTTCGCTCCCTCGTACCCGGCGACGTCGGAGAAGTTGGTTTTCGGCCGCTCCTCGTCGAAGACCTTGGCCTTGGAGCGTCCGACCCCGAAGGCTCCCTGCATCCGTCCCGCCGACCCCTTGGAGAGCCGCCACCACAGGTAACCCAAGATGATGAAGGGCAACAGGAGGATCAGCCACGACAGCACCTCGGCCCCGAAGGAGGTGCTCGACGTGTTGGCCGTGATCTGCACGCCGTCGGACTGGAGCTTGTCCAACAGGGCCTGCCCGGCCTGGGGCGGGATGGCGGTGCTGTACTGGTTCCCGTCCTTGAGGGTGCCCGTGGCGCTCCCGCTCGTGTCGATGGTGACCGTCTTCACCTTGTGATTCGTGACGTCGTGGAGGAATTGGGAGTAGGTGAGCGAGACGGAGCGCTGGTTGGTGGTGGGCAGGGTGAAGAACAAGACGAGGAAGACGGCCAGGGCGAGGAACCAGAGGTAGTGGCGCCAAGCCGGCGGGGCCGGGGGAGCGGTCGGAGTTCCCTTGTCCCCGGTGGGTGGGGTCCTGGCCTCCTTCGTCATGGGCCAAATGCTTGCACCTTCTCGGCATTGGTGGCGTCCGCTGCGCGCTCGATGGCGCCGGTCAGCCGAAGTGTCCCCCCATGTCCAGGACGTTTGCGGCGAACAGCGTGGCTACGCTGCACTGCTGGCCTCGCCGGCCACTCGTGCCGGCAAAGGGGAGCGACCGGATCGATGCAACTCGGATTGCAAGAAGAGGAGGCCGCCGAGCTCCGGCGACTGCTGATGGGGGCTTTGAGCGAGCTCAGCTCGGAGATTGCCGACACCGACAACGCCGGGTACGCCCGCCAACTCCGGGCTCGTCGGGAACTGCTCCGCTCGATCGAAGAGAAGCTCGGCCCGGGCACCGAGTAGGAGCCGCGACTCGCAGCGGGATCAGCGCAACCCGGCCGGGGCGCGCCACTCGATTGCGGTGCCGTGCTCGGAGCTGCGCACCTCGAAGCGACCGCCGAGCTTCTCGGCCCGCTGGGCGAGGTTGTGCAGGCCCAGCCCACCGGTGGTGGTCGTGGGCTGGAATCCCGCGCCGTTGTCGGTGACCGTGAGGACGACGTCCCCGTCGACCACGCTCACCGCGACCACGGCCCCGGTTGCCCGGGCGTGGCGACCGATGTTGGTCAGCCCCTCGCGTAGCACGAAGAGCAAGTGCTCGATCATCGTCTCGGTCAGCGTGGAGTCGAGCGGTCCTTCGAAGGTGATCCGGGCCTCGAAGCCGAGGACCGGGCTCAGCTCGCGTACGAGATCGAAGATGCGCGATCGCGCGCTCCCCTGGTCCCGGTTCGAGGACAAAGCGAAGATCGACGAGCGGATCTGTCGGATGGTCTCGTCGATGTCGGTGATGGCCCGGTTCAGGCGTTCGGCGATGGGCGGCGTCGTGGGCAACCGGCTGATGCCCTGCAGGGAGAGGCCAATCGCGAACAGGCGCTGGATCACCGCGTCGTGGAGATCCCTGGCGATACGGTCACGGTCGTCGAACACCGCCATCTCCCGAACCTGACGGTGCAGCCGGGCGTTTTCGATGGCGATCCCGGCCGCCTGGGACAGCGCCACGACCATCACCTCGTCGTCTTCGGTGAACTCCGGCGAGCCGATCTTCTCGGTGAGGTAGAGGTTCCCGTACACCTCCCCGTGAGCGGTGACCGGCACGCCGAGGAACGAGCTCATATCGGGGTGGTTGGGGGGAAAGCCGTAGCGCCCGGGGTGCTCGCGCAGGTCGGCGATCCGCAGCGGTCGGGGATCGCTGATCAAAAGGCCGAGCACCCCCTTGCCGGCTGGCCGGTCCCCGATCGCCTTCACGGTCTGCTCGTCGAGCCCCACGGTGACGAAGTCGGCGACCTTGGTCTTGGAGTCGTCGAGGACCCCGAGCGCGCCGTAGCGGGCGCCGGCCATCGAACACGCCTCCTCGACGAAGTGGTGGAGCAGTTCGGCGAGGGTCAGGTCCCCCTCGAGCAGCAGCACCGCCTCGAGGAGCCGACGAAGCTTGGCCGGATCGTCGAGACGGTGGTAGGGCACCGGGCAATCGTAGTGTCGGTGCCGCAGGACCAAGACTTCCGGCCCCCGGCCCGAGGACGAAAGCCCCTGGTCAGCAGGGGTCGCCGGGCGCACGCTGTGGTGGTGGCGATCGCCGGGCAGGATGATCGGGAGGTGCCGAGGGGCCAACACCAGGTTGGTGCCCGAACCCCGGGACGACGAGGCCGAGAGGAAGAGGGCCAGCACCGATGTCGATGTACGCCGAGCTTCTGACGATGTCGTATCGACAAGCGACGTCCGAGTCCCGCCGGACCCCGAAGATCGCTGACCTCCTGGCCCAGGTCATCTCGTCCCGGCAGCGCCTCGACGAGATCCCGGCAGCCTCGGGGGGCGCGAGCGACGATCTGGCAGCCAACATCGACTACGACCTGGCCCTGTTCGCGCTGTGCCACGCCCGGGGCATCCCCGTCGACCTGGCACGCTTCGAGCGCCCCCTGGCCGAACGGGAGCGACTTGAGCGGGAGCTGGCCGCCCACGGCATCGATCTCGACGAGCTCGACCCGATCGGTTGAGGCTCAGGTTCCCTCGGAGGGAGGATGCCGATCCGCCGTGTTCCGTTCGGCCGCCAGCCGGGTGGCGAAGATCGCGGCCTCGGTGCGCCGCTGCATGCCCAGCTTGGCCAGCAGGTTCGACACGTAGTTCTTGACCGTCTTCTCGGCCAAGAAGAGCTCCTCGCCGATCTGGCGGTTGGTCCGTCCCTCGGCGATCTGGTCGAGGATGCGCCGCTCCTGGGGGGTAAGGGTCGCGAGGCGCTTGTCCTCCTGGGGGCCCCGGCGGACCCGCTCGAGGACCCGTTGGGTCAGGTTGGGATCCAAGAGCGAGGACCCCGACGCCACCTTGCGGATGTCGCCGACCAGATCCCCCCCCGCGACCTGCTTGAGGACGTAGCCGGCCGCCCCGGCCATGACCGACGCGAGGAGGGCCTCGTCGTCGGCGTAGGAGGTCAGCATGAGACAGGTCGTCTCGGGCCGATCCGATCGCACCTGGCGGCAGACCTCGATCCCGCTGCCGTCGGGGAGCCGGACGTCAAGGATGGCGACGTCCGGGCTGGCCAAGGGGATCCGGGTGAGGGCCTCCTCGGCGCTGCCGGCCTCACCCACGACCTCGATGTCGTCCTCGGGCTCGAGCAGCGCTCGCAAGCCGGCCCGCACGACCTCGTGGTCGTCGAGGAGGAACACCCGGATGGGCACGCCTCGAGTCTGCCACGCCGCCGCGCCGGGTGTCCGTCGAAGGCCCAGGTAGGGCGGAA
>DAHUZS010000011.1 GCA_027315045.1 Acidimicrobiaceae bacterium | reverse complement strand
TGGCACGTCACCGGCAGCCGCACCCTCGGTCAGCAGGCGGACGCCGCGAGCACCGAGCAGGCGGTCCAGTGCCGGCGGGCGCAGGCCGCCATCGAGCGAGCCAAGGCCCACAGCCAGACCGAGGCACCCAAGCCTGCCGGCCCGGCTCTCGAGGTCGAACTACCCGTGGAAAGGGGAGTCGAGGTGTGAGCAAACGCAAGGATGCCAAAGCCCTGGCCCGGTGGGAGCACGACACGCGCCAGTGGGCCATCGACACCGGCCGCGATCTCGCCCTGGACCTGTACTACAACCGGGACCGGGCGGCCCGGCCCTACGGCGTCGGCGTCGTGCTCGATCCCAGCGAGAAGGTGTGGGCCGAGGTCCCCGTCCGGTTCAACCTCGACTGGACCCAACCAGCCAAGCCCGGCGAACAAGCCGTTCCGGCCGTCCGGCCGTGGTTGGTCACCTCCGGTCGGCTCGTGGGCCGCCTGGCCGACGACCGGCTCCACGGCTACCGCTGGGAGCACGCAGTCGGGGTCCGCGTCGACCTCACCGCCGGACGAGAGATCGTCGGCTTGGACATCCAAGGACAGCCCACCCTCATGTGGTCCGGGCCCGGTATCGCCCCGATGGTCGTCGCCGCCATCTTCCACCTCTACGGGATTGCGGCCATGATCGAGCACCCCGGGCTGGCTCCGCTCCGGGCAGCCCGGGACTGGCCCCAGGGACCCGATCAACTGGAACGGCCGTGACCTGCCCCTTCGTCCTGCCTCCGCTGGCCGCCGCCAGTCGGGACACAGATATATCAAGGGTGTTATAGTGATGGCCGGAGGTGCCCTACCGCTACCTGGCAGAGGCCATCGACGAACGGGAGGCACTGGTGCCCAAGGAGAGGGCCGCACTCATCAACGCTGAGACCAAGCTGGCCGTGCTCGGCCCGAATCTGCCCTACCCGCACAGCAGCGCCGTACAGGGAGCCGACCCGCTCCGCGAGCTACGGCCCCGTAGTGGTCACAGCCCTTGGCGAGCCCTGTACCGTCGGGTCGGTGACGAGTTTGTCATCGCTGCCGTAGGGCCAGAGGCCCAGGTGGACCCGCGAGGGTTCGCCACCGCCTGCCGGCGAGCCGAGGCACGACTCGCGGAGATGGAGAGTGAGCAGCGATGAGCAAGCTGTCGGAGTCCAAGACCGGGGATCAGCTCCGGGCTGAGGACTTGAAGGACCCCGAGGTCGCCGCCGAGCTGGCCCGCACCGCGGTGGCGAACCAACTCGCCATCCTGGTCATCCAGTACCGGGTAGCGCACGGCCTGACCCAGACCGCTCTTGCCCGCCAGCTCGGGATGCGCCAGCCCGCCATCGCCCGCCTGGAGGCTGGCGACCACGAGCCGTCGGTCGCCATGCTCGCCCGGCTGGCGAAGAAGCTGGGCCTCGCCCTCCGCTTGGACCTGACTCCGGACTCCGTAGAGCTCGTCTCCGCCTGACAGTGACAATGAGGTGGGGTCCTTCGGACCCTGTGAGGATGCAGCGGGGCCTGCGCCCACCGGTCTGACCCACCGTCTGACTGGCCAGGTGCCTTCAAAGCGATTTGTCGGCTGGTGGGTCGCAGGTCCTGCTGTTCCACGGGCTGTCGGACGGAGTGACCTCATAGGAGCCTGCGCAAGAGGCGCCCATCACTGTCTTGTCCGTCGTCTGCCAGCTCGTGGCCGTCCCATCGACACGAGCGAAAGGACGACGATGACCATCGTCGCAGATGAACGCGCCTCGGCGCACGTGGTGGAGGTGACGGGCGGGGTCGACACCCACGCCGACGTCCACGTGGCTGCCGCCATCGACCAGGTAGGCAGGGAGCTCGGCTGGGCCAGCTTCCCGACCACCCCGGCCGGCTACGAGGACCTGGCCGAGTGGCTGGGGGGGTTCGGCCGGGTCGGGCTGGTCGGCGTGGAAGGGACCGGCGTCTACGGGGCCGGGTTGACCAGGGCGCTCGCCGCTGGTGGCCTGAAGGTGGTCGAGGTGGACCGTCCCGACCGCAAGTCCCGACGTGATCAGGGCAAGTCCGACCCCATCGACGCCTACGCCGCCGCCCGGGCCGCCCTGTCGGGTCGGGCCGAGGGGACGCCGAAGACCAGGGATGGGGCAGTGGAGATGATCCGCACCCTGCGCGTCGCCCGGTCCAGCGCGGTGAAGGCCAAGGCGGTGGCCCTGACCCAGCTGAAGGCGCTGGTCAAGACCGCTCCCGAGCCGCTACGCAGCGAGCTTCGCCTCTTGGACGGCGCCGAGCTGCTCACCCGCTGCGCCGGACTGCGAGCGGCCCGGGGAGCCGCCCCCAACCCCTCGCCCTTCGCCAAGCGACCGCCACGGCCCGGGACCCTGGCGGACCCGACAGCCGCCTGCAAGCGGGCACTGTCGACCCTGGCCCGTCGCATCGACGCCCTCGCCGAGGAGATCGCCGAGCTCGACGACGACCTCGAGCCGCTGGTCGCCGCCACCGCCCCCACGTTGCTGGCCCTCTACGGTGTCGGCCTCGACGTGGCCGGCCAGTTGCTCACCACCGCCGGCGACAACCCCGAACGGCTGCGGAGCGAGTCGGCCTTCGCCCACCTCTGTGGGGTCGCCCCCATCCCCGCCTCGTCGGGCAAGACCAACCGTCACCGCCTCAACCGTGGCGGCGACCGGGGAGCCAACAACGCGCTGTGGCGCATGGCCATGGTCCGGCTCCGCTACGACCCGGCCACCCGGGCCTACCGGGACCGGCGGGCCAAGGAGCAGAAGACCAACAAGGACATCATGCGCTGCTTGAAGCGCTACCTCGCCCGAGAGGTCTACCGAGCCCTCCTGGCCGACGCAGCCCTCAGGAGCACTTGACATCGATAGGAGCATCGACCGGCCCCCGCGGTCAGGCAGCCCGACGAAGCTCCGACCAGGGACTTTCCCCGGCGAGGGGGTGTGGACCTCGGGTCCAAGTCGGTCCTCCGACACTGACTTTCGCCCACGGCCTCGGTGCCTGGTGCTTCGATGGTGCTGGCCGTTGGCCCGCCTCTTGGTCGTCTACCTCGTGCGAGCGGTTGCCCGCTCGGCCCGAGGTGCGACTCGACGGTCACCACCCGGCGGGCCGGGTCGTAGGTGAGCTGGAGCCCGAGCTTGCGGTAGACCTCGGCCTTGTCCTCCGGCGCGGCGGTGGCGAGCACGCCCAGGAGGTCGCCGAGGCCGCTCACCAGGGCGGCCAGCTGGTCGCGGGTCATGCGCCGGCTCCGCTGGCGGGTCGATCGCTCCAGCTCGACCTCTGCGGCAAGTCGCTCGACTTGGACCTCGGCGATCCAGGCGCTCACGACCGCCGGGTCGGTGCCGGCCTCGAGGGCGGCTCGGTATCGGGCGAGGCGGGCGTCGCACTCGGTCAACCGTCGACGAGCGGCCTGGCCCTTGGCCGGGCCGGCATCGTCGGTCGATGAGGCTGCGGCTTCCAGTGCGTCGAGGGTGGTGTCGAGTTGGCCGGGGTCGAACACCTGGGCCAGCCAGCCGTCGAGCGGCCCGAGGATCTGGTCCTCGCGCACGTAGACGTTCTTCGGGTGGTCGAGCTCGTTGGCGATGGCGTACTCGCTCGGGTAGCGGCAGCGGTAGTGGGCTCGTCCGTGGTTGGCGCTTCCCTGCATCTTGCGCTGGCAGAGGGCGCAGACGACGAGACCGTGCAGCGCGAACGGCTGGGAGCTGGGCCGTGGCTTGCGCACTACCGGGCGCCGGCGGCCCGCCGCGGCGACAGCGCGCGCCGCCCGGAACTGCTCGTCGGTCACGAGCGGCTCGTGGGTGAGCGTCTCGGAGACGATCCAGGCGTCCTCGTCGTTCCAGCGCATCTTGCTGACGTGGCCGAGGGCGACGTCGTCGACGTCGAGGAGCACCTCGTCGCGGCGCTGGCGGTTCCACACCTGGCGTCCGGTGTAGCGGGGGTTGGCGAGGATGGTGCGCACCGCCATCTTCGACCAGGCGAGACCCTGCCGATGAGGATTGCGGGCCCGGTCGTGGGCGGAGGGGCAGGCGATGCCGTCACGAGTCAGCCCTTCGGCGATGGCGTACAGGCCACGGCCGGCGAGGTACTCGTCGAAGATGCGGCGTACCACCGGAGCCGCGTCCGGGTCCGGCTCCGGGCGGTGGAGGCGCTGGCCCACGGCCGCCTTGCCCGGGTTGGGGTGCGGCCCCACGTCGGCGAGGCGGTAGCCGTAGGGCGGTCGGCCACCGAGGAAGCGCCCCTCGGTGCGGGCCTGGGCGGCCATGGCAGCGCGGACGCGGATCTTGATCCGGTTGCGCTCACCCTTGGACATCCCGCCGTAGAGCGACATGACGAGGTCGTGGGCGTCCGAGCCCGGGTCGATGGCGCCTCCCACCTCGGGAACCCACAGCTCCACCCCGTAGTGGACGAAGACGGGGAAGGTCAGGCCGAACTGGTTGCCGTAGAAGGCGCGGGCAGGCTCGCCGATCACGACCGCTTCGAAGCCGCGGTCCGGCCGGGCCAGCGCGTCGAGGAGCGATGCCGCCTCGGGGCGGCGCTTCCACGGCAGCGAACGTGACCGGCCGATGTCGAAGTACTCGGCCACGACCACACCGCCGACTGGCTCGATCAGCCCACGGGAGCGGGAGAGCTGCCAGCCCTTGGACGACTCGGGGTCCTGCTGGTCCTCGGTGGACACCCTCCCGTAGAAGGCGAAGCGCTTCACGCTGCTCTCCTCGTCTCATCCGGCCGGTCGTCGCGGTCCCCCGAGGTTCTACCTCCACGGATCCTGGTGGCGGTGCCGGCGTCGTCGGAGGGCAGTCGCTCCGCTTCGAGAGGAGCCCGCGCCGGTTCGGCGGCCCGGAGGAGCAGGCGGAGCAGGGCGGCCGCGGCGTCCGGCGTGAGGCGAGGGGGTGCCGGCGGGAGGACGACGGCCAGACCCGGATGTGCGGGAGTCTGCCCTTCAGGGCG
>DAHUZS010000139.1 GCA_027315045.1 Acidimicrobiaceae bacterium | reverse complement strand
GGCCGCCGCGCCCCCGGCGCTCTGACCGCCACCCGTCACCTTCGCTGGGTCGCCGCCGATGGCGGCGACGTTGCGTTGGACCCACTCGAGGGCGGCGATCCAGTCGAGCACCCCTCGGTTCGCCGGGGCGCCGGGGATGTTGAGGAACCCCTCGGCCCCCAGCCGGTAGCCCACGCTCACCACGACCACCCCGTCGCGGGCGAACCGGTCCCCGTCGTACCAGGTGCTCGAGGGGGTCCCGGTGACGAACCCGCCGCCGTGGATCCACACCAGGACCGGCAGGCCAGCAGGGCCGAGCTCTGGCGTGAACACGTTGAGCGACAGGCACTCGGGCGCCTCACCGCCGTCGATGGTCGGCTCGGGGATGATCGTGAAGCCCGTCTCGGGCTGCGGAGCAGTCGGGGCCGGTTGCAGCGCCGGCCGCTCGCCTTCCCAGCGCTCGGTGATCTGGGGAGCCCGAAACCGGAGGGGACCGAAGGGCGCCTTGGCGAAGGGGATGCCCCGGAACGCGTACCCGTTGGGGCTTCGGAACCCTCGCACCCGACCCCGCTCCGTCGACACCACCGGTTCACCCATCGCACCTCGTCTCGCCGCTGCCCAGTGCTGCGCCGCTCCACTGTCTCACGCGTGCCCCGGAACGCTCCGGTGCCACAGACGACAGCTCGCGACGGATCGCCCCGACCTCAGCTCGACTTCACCAGGCCGAGCACGATGGAGTCGTAGAGGGCCTGCCAGCTGGCCTCGATGATGTTCTCGGACACCCCGATGGTCGTCCAGGTGTGCTCGTCGTCGCTCGTGTCGACGAGGACCCGGGTGACGGCACCGGTCCCGAGGCCGGTGTCGAGCACCCGAACCCGGTAGTCGGAGAGGTGGATCCGCTCGCGCGCCGGGAAGTACGGCCCGATCGCCCGGCGCAGGGCGGCGTCCAGCGCGTTGACCGGGCCATTCCCCTCGGCGGTGGCGACCACCCGGTCCCCTCCGATGTGCACCTTTACCGTCGCCTCGGTGGTGATCGACCCGCTCCCGGCCACCGTCCCGTGATCGGTGATGACCCGGAACGACTCGATCTTGAAGAAGTCGGGCTCCCACCCGCCGGCCCGCCGAAGCAGCAGTTCGAGCGACCCGTCGGCCACCTCGAAGTGGTAGCCCTCGTGCTCGAGCCGCTTCAGCTCGTCGAGCACCCGCCCGAGCACCTCGCCGTCGAGGTCGAGGCCGAGCTCGGTCGCCTTCATCGCCAGCGTGGAGCGACCGGCCATCTCAGAGACCACCACGCGCATGCCGTTGCCCACCAAATCCGGCGGGACGTGCTCGTAGAGGTCGCGGCGCCTCGCCACCGCGCTCGCGTGGAGCCCCCCCTTGTGGGCGAACACCGAGGTGCCCACGTAGGGCTGCTGGGGGCTCAGCGCGACGTTGACCAGCTCGGCGATGTGGTGCGAGACCGCGGTCAGCCGCTCGAGACGCTCGGGGGGCAGGGTGCGAACGGAGAGCTTGAGTGTCAGGTCGGGAATGGCGGCAGCCAGATCGGCGTTGCCGGCACGTTCGCCGTAGCCGTTGATGCACCCCTGCACCTGGGTGGCACCGGCACCGACGGCCGCCAGCGTGCTGGCGACCGCACAGCCGGTGTCGTTGTGGCAGTGGATGCCGATCTGGACGCCGGTGTGATCCCCGACCTCGAGCACGGTGGCCGCCACGTCGTGGGGCAGCGTCCCCCCGTTGGTGTCGCACAGCACCAGGGTCTCGGCCCCGGCCTCCTCGGCGGCCCGCAGCACCCGGAGGGCGAACTCGGGGTTGTGCCGGTAGCCGTCGAAGAAGTGCTCGGCGTCGAGGAACACCCGTTTGTCGGCCCGACGCAGAAACCCGACCGAGTCGGCCACCATCGCGACCGCCTCGTCGAGGTCGGTCCGCAGGGCGTCGATCACGTGCCGGTCCCACGACTTGGCCACGATGCAGACGGCGGAGGTGTCGGCCTCCACCAGCTTGCGCAGCGTCTCGTCCTTGTCAGCCCGGGTATTGGCCCGGCGGGTGGATCCGAAGGCGACGAGGGTGGAGGTGGCGAGGTGCAGCTCGCTCGGAGCCCGAGCGAAGAACTCGTCGTCCTTCGGGTTGGCCCCGGGCCAGCCCCCCTCGATGTAGGCGACGCCGAGGTGGTCGAGCTGCTCGGCCACCCGCAGCTTGTCGTCGACGGTGAGCGAGAGCCCCTCCTGCTGGCTCCCGTCCCGCAGGGTGGTGTCGAAGACGTCGACCGACTCGGGCCATCGGGGCATCACGAAGTCGTGCGACCCTCGGGCGTGCCGGTGAGCGTGGGCCTCACTCGACATGGTCCAGCCAGTCCTTGTACTGGTCCACCTCGCCCCGGACGGTGGCGAAGAACGTCGACTGGATCTCCTTGGTGATCGGTCCCGGCCGGCCGTTCCCGACCTCGCGGTCGTCGACCGAGCAGATCGGGACCACCTCGGCGGCGGTGCCGGTGAGGAAGGCCTCGTCGGCCAGATACAGGTCGGTACGGATCATCGCCTCGTGCTCGAGCCGGTAGCCGAGGTCGGTTGCGATGGTCTCGACCGACCGTTGGGTGATGCCGTCGAGGGCACCGGCCTCCGACGACGGCGGCGTGACCAGCGTCCCGTTCCGGACGATGAAGAGGTTCTCGCCCGTGCACTCACTCACGTGGCCGTCCGGCGCCAGGAGGATCGCCTCGTCGTATCCGGCCTTCAGGGCCTCGACCTTGGCGAGCGACGAATTCAGGTACATGCCGGTGCTCTTGGCCGCGGTCGGCACCGCGTTGGGGTCGTGGCGCTGCCACGAGCTCACCTTCACCCGGACCCCGTTGGCCACGCCCTCATCGCCGAGATAGCTCGCCCACGGCCAGGCGGCAATGGACACGTTGACCGGGCACGGCAGCGGGTTGAGGCCCATCTCCCCGTACCCGAGGTATACGAGCGGTCGCAGGTAGCACCCGTCGTGCAACCCGTTGACCTTCACCACCTGCCTCGTCGCGTCGAGGATCTCTTCGAGGGTGAAGGGCACGTCGATCATCAACACCTTGGCCGACGCGAAGAGCCGCTCGATGTGGTCCCGGAGCCGGAAGATCGCCACCCCGTTGCCGGTCTTGTAGGCACGGATCCCCTCGAAGACCCCGGACCCGTAGTGCATGGTGTGGGTGAGCACGTGCACCTTGGCCTCGGCCCAGTCGACGAACTCGCCGTCCATCCAGATCTTCTCGGTGGGGGTGATGGGCATCTCAGAGCCTTTCTGCGATCGCGGCGCTGATGGCCGCGGTCGACCAGTGGTCGCTGCCGGTTGGGGGGTGGGAGAGCTGGTCGGAGCCGACGAGGTCGGCGACCGCCTTGTCGATCCGGGCGGCGGCGTCCCCTTCGCCCAGGTAGTCGAGCATGAGGCTGGCCGACCGGATGGCGGCCACCGGGTTGGCGATGCCCTGACCGGCGATGTCGTGGGCCGCGCCGTGCACCGGTTCGAACAAGGAGGGCCCGGTACGCGCCGCGTTCAGGTTCGCCGAGGGCGACAACCCGTGGCCACCGCACACCGCTCCGGCCAGGTCGGTGAGGATGTCACCGAAGAGGTTGTCGGTGACGATCACGTCATAGCTCTGTGGTCGGTCGACCAGGTAGATGCAGGCCGCGTCGACGTGCTGGTAGTCGTGAGCCACTTCGGGGTGCTCGGATGCGACCTCCTCCACGGTCCGTCGCCACAGGTCGCCGGAGTCGGTGAGCACGTTGGTCTTGTGGACCAGGGTGAGCCGGTGGGCTCCCCGGCGTTCGGCCAGATCGAAGGCGAACCGCACGCACCGCTCGACCCCCATCCGGGTGTTCACCGACCCCTGGGTGGCGATCTCGTGCTGGGTGCCCTTGCGTAGGAACCCCCCCTCGCCGGCATAAGCACCCTCGGTGTTCTCCCGGATGACCACGAAATCGGCCCCTTGGGCGATGGATCCCGGGGCACCGGCGAACGGGCGAAGGTTGATGTAGAGGTCGAGCTCGAAGCGGAGTCGGAGGAGCAGCCCGCGTTCGAGGAGGCCCGAAGGGACCGCTGTGTCGCCGATCGGGGGACCGACCGCCCCGAGCAAGATGGCGTCGAAGCCCCGGAGCTCCTCGAGCACCGGGTCGTTCAGGACCTCTCCGGTGGCCAGGTAGTGGGCGGCACCCAGGTCATAGGCGGTGGTCCGAAGTCGGACCCCCGCCGCGTCGACGACCTTCAGGGCCTCGGCGACGACCTCGGGACCGATCCCGTCGCCGCCGATCACGGCCACCTCGTGGCCGTCCCCGCCGGCCGTTCGAGGACGGTCGACCGGCGCGCTGACAGGGGCCTCACCTCGCTCCATCTCTCCAGTGTGGTTCATGGGACTTCCCACCGGTTCTGCGTCACGGTTCGGAAATTGAAAAACCGCCCACAGAGTGGACGGTTCGGGTAGGCACGTGCCGTGGGCACGTGCCTACATGATGATGATTACCAGGGTGGCGGTCGACGACATGGGCCGACATTCTCCCTCGTCGGCGCCTCGTTCGTCAACCACCCGGCCGCCGGCGTCGGGGCGCCGGTTGACAGATCCCGGCCCGGCCTGCTGGTCTTCACCTCGCACCAACACCGAGCACGCCGAGGAGAATTGGCATGGCCGTCGACCGCCCGGCACCGGCGCCCGGTGCCCCGTGCGCCGGTCACGCGCCCGTCGGGGCGCTCCTCGGGCGGACGGACAACAACGGTGGCCGGGACACCCCCACCGGCCCTCCCCGGTGACGAGCGCCCCAGTGGGGGCCGTCACCCTCGACGAGCTCCGCCAACTGGTCGACCAGGGCGAGGTCGACACCGTCGTGCTGGCCATCACCGACATGCAGGGCCGACTGCAGGGCAAACGCTGCCACGGGTCCTACTTCCTCGACCAGGTGGTGCCGCGGGCCGCCGAGGCCTGCAACTACCTCTTGGCGGTGGACGTCGACATGCACACGGCGCCCGGGTACGAGATGTCGTCGTGGGACCAGGGGTACGGGGACTTCGTCATGCGGCCCGACCTCTCGACGCTGCGGCTCCTGCCCTGGCACCGGGGTAGCGCCCTGTGCCTCGCCGACCTGGAGTGGACCGACGGGTCGGCCGTAGCTCCCTCGCCCCGCCAGATCCTGCGCCGCCAGGTCGACCGGCTGGCCGAGCGGGGCTGGACGGGCATGGCCGGGACGGAGCTCGAGTTCATCGTGTTCAACGACACCTACGAGGAGGCGTGGGCCAAGGCCTATCGCGGCCTGACCCCGGTCAATGCCTACAACGTCGACTACTCGCTGCTCGGCACCGCCCGGATCGAGCCCCTCCTCCGGCGGATCCGCAACGAAATGGCCGGGGCGGGCCTGCGACCCGAATCGGCGAAGGGCGAGTGCCACCCGGGCCAGCACGAGATCGCCTTCCGTTACGGGGAGCTGCTGTCGACGGCCGACGGCCACTCGATCTACAAGACCGGAGCGAAGGAGATCGCCGCTCAGGAGGGGATGAGCCTCACGTTCATCGCCAAGTTCGACGAGGCGGAGGGGAACTCCTGCCACATCCACCTGTCGCTGCGCGACACCGAGGACCGCCCGGTCTTCTCGACCGGTGACGACGGCCCCTCGGGAACCTTCGCCAGCTTCCTCGCCGGGCTCCTGGCCACCCTCCCGGAGCTGACCCTCCTCTATGCCCCCAACGTGAACAGCTACAAGCGTTACCGCGACGGGAGCTTCGCCCCGACCACGGTCAGCTGGGGAACCGACAACCGGACCTGCTCGTTCCGAATGGTCGGACATGCGGAGTCGCTGCGGGTGGAGAACCGCGTCCCCGGAGCCGACGTGAACCCCTATCTAGCCCTCGCGGCCATGGTGGCCGGGGGTCTCCACGGCATCGACGAGGGGATGGAGCTCGAGCCCGAGCTCGTCGGCAACGCCTACGAGGCCAACGACCTCACCCCGATCCCCTCGACCCTGACCGACGCCGCGTCGGCCTTCGAGAACAGCTCCGTCGCCCGGCTGGCCCTGGGCGACGGGGTGGTGGACCACTACGTCAACATGGCCCGGGTTGAGCTGCGGGCGTTCGAGACGACCGTGACCGACTGGGAGCGCTTCCGCGGCTTCGAACGACTGTGAACGATGACCTCGCGACGGGTCGCGGCCCGGCGACGGGCGAACCGACGGCGGCGGTCGGTCGTCTGGAGGGGAAGGTGGCGGTCGTCACCGGCGCGGCGGGCGGGATTGGCCGGGCGAGCGTGCGGCGGTTCGCGGCCGAGGGGGCCAGGGTGGTGGCGGTCGACGTCGCCGAGCGCGTGGAGGAGGTCGCCGGTGAGGTCGGTGGGCTCGCCGTGGTGGCCGACGTCACCGACGGCCGGGACGTCGCGGCAATGTACGCACGGGCGGTGGAGGCGTTCGGTGGGATCGACATCTGCTTCAACAACGCCGGGATCGCCCCGCCCGAGGACGACTCGATCCTGGTCACCGACGAGGCCGCCTGGGCGCGGGTCCAGGCGGCCAACCTGACGAGTGTCTATCTGTGCTGTCGCCACGGCATCCCGCACCTGTTGGAGAGGGGCGGGGGCTCGGTCATCAACACCGCCTCGTTCGTAGCCGTCCTCGGCTCGGCCACCTCGCAGATCTCCTACACCGCCTCCAAGGGCGGGGTGCTCGCCATGTCCCGGGAGCTCGGGGTGCAGTTCGCCCGGCAAGGGGTGCGGGTGAACGCGCTGTGCCCGGGGCCGGTCGACACCCCCCTGCTGCGGGAGCTGTTCGCCAAGGACCCTGAGCGCGCCGCCCGTAGGCTGGTGCACGTGCCGATGGGCCGGTTCGGCCGACCGGAGGAGATCGCCGCCGCCGCGGCGTTCTTGGCCTCCGACGACGCCTCGTTCATCACCGCGAGCACGTTTCTCGTCGACGGAGGAATCCACGGTGCCTACGTCACCCCGCTCTGACGGGCGCAACCCGGCACGACGGACGCCGGTCATCGGCATCACCGCCGGCGAGCTGGTCGCGACGTACGGCCTGTGGAAGGAACGGTGCTCCCTCGTCCCGGCCGACTACGTCCACGCCGTCACCCGCACCGGCGGGGTCCCGGTGGTGCTGGCCGCCGCCGAGGGCGCGGCCGAGGCCGTGATCGAGCGCATCGACGGGCTGATGCTCACCGGCGGCGTCGACGTCGACCCCGCCCGCTTCGGCGCCGTGGCGCACCCCGAGACCCACAGGCCCGATCCCGTGCGGGATCGCTTCGAGCTCGACCTGCTGGAGGCGGCCACCGCCCGGGGCCTCCCCGTCCTCGCGATCTGCCGCGGCATCCAGGTGGTCAACGTGTGGCGTGGCGGCACCCTGCACCAGCACCTCCCCGACGTCGGCGCCGACCCCGACCACCTGGGCCAGCCCGGCGCCTACGGCTCCCACCGGGTCCGGGTCGACCCGGCGAGCCGCCTCGGCGCCATCGTGCAACGCGCCGAACTCGAGGTGCCGACTCACCACCATCAGGCCGTCGACCGGCTCGGCGAAGGGCTGCGGGGTTGCGGGTGGTCGGACGATGGGTTGGTCGAGGCCCTGGAGGATCCCTCGCTGCCCCATTTGGTGGCGGTGCAGTGGCACCCCGAGATGGGGAACGACCCGGTGCTGTTCGAGAACCTGGTGGCAGCGGCGGTCCCGACCGGCGTGACCTGACCTGCACCTCGGAATCGACCGGTCGGGCGGTAGGGTGGCTCGACCCTCGCACCAGAGGGTCCCCCCCGACCGGGAGAGCCGATGATCGAGGCGCACAGCCTGACCAAACGGTATGGCAAGACGCTTGCGGTCGACTCCTTGTCCTTCGAGGTCCGTCCGGGCCAGGTGACCGGCTTCCTCGGTCCCAACGGCTCGGGAAAGTCGACCACCATGAGGGTGATCATGGGGCTCGACCTGCCCGACGGGGGTTCGGCCATGATCAACGGCCGCCCCTACCGGGACCTGCCGTGGCCGCTGCACGAGGTCGGGGCGCTGCTCGAAGCCAAGGCGATCCACCCGGGTCGCACCGCCTTCAACCATCTCTGGATGCTGGCCCAGACCCACGGGATCCGGCGCAGCCGGGTCGACGAGGTCCTGGACCTGGTGGGCCTGTCCGAGGTGGCGGGCCGCCGGGCGGGCAAGTTCTCCCTCGGCATGGGCCAGCGCCTGGGCATCGCCGCCGCCCTACTCGGTGATCCCTCGGTGCTGCTGTTCGACGAGCCGGTGAACGGGCTCGACCCCGAGGGCATCCTGTGGGTTCGGACGCTCCTGCGCCACCTGGCGGGCGAGGGGCGGACCATCTTCGTGTCGAGTCACCTGATGAGCGAGATGGCCCTGACCGCCGACCACGTGGTGGTGATCGGCCGGGGCCGGCTCATCGCCGACCGACCGGTCGCCGAGCTGGTGGCCGGCAGCTCCCGTCGATTCGTGAAGGTGAGGACCCCCCAGGCCGAGGTGCTCACCCCGGTCGTGGTGGGCGCCGGCGGGACGGTGGCACCGGGCACCGATGGCTCGCTCACGGTGACCGGTCTGAGCGCCGAGGCGATCGGCGATCTGGCCGGCGAGCACGGGGTCCGGCTCCACGAGCTCACCCCGCTGCAGGCGTCGCTCGAGGAAGCCTTCATGGACCTCACCCGCGACAGCCTCGAGTTCGGGGGTCACGACGTTGCCAGGACCGTGACCGACGGCGGGGCGGTGGCGTCGACTGCCCCCGGAGGGACCGCGCGGTGAGCGTCGAATCCGTCAGCCTGGGCCCGGCTCGACCGTTGCCCCCCGGGCACTACGGCCCGATCGGTCAACTCCGCTCGGAGTGGACCAAGATGCGCACGGTCCGCTCGACCCTTTGGACTCTGGTGGCCACGATCATCGCCGTGGTCGGCATCGGCGCGGTCGCCACGGCGGTGACCGCCGCCCGCTGGCGCAGCGGCGGAATCGTCGACCACATCGGCTTCGACCCGACGGCGCGGAGCCTGGCCGGCGTCTTTCTCGGCCAGATCGTCATCGGCGTACTGGGTGTGCTCGTCATGAGCGCCGAGTACGGGACCGGCACCATCCGGGCCACCCTCTCCGCGGTCCCGAACCGTCCCCTGGTCCTAGCGTGCAAGGCGGCGGTTTTCGCCGTGGTGGCCTTCGTCGCCAGCGAGATCCTAACCTTCGGTGCCTTCTTCCTCGGCCAGGCGCTCCTGCGCGGCTCGACCCCATACGCCACGATCACCCAGCCCGGGGTGGCCCGGGCCGTGGCCGGCGCCGGCCTGGTGCTGACCGTGCTCGGGCTCTTCGCCCTGGGGTTGGCGACCATCATCCGTCACACGGCCGGGGCCCTGACTGCCTACGTCGGCCTCTTGCTGGTGCTCCCCCTGATCCTGCAGGCCTTCCCGGTCTCGTTTCAACACCAGGTCATCAAGTTCATGCCCCTCGTGATCGGCGAGCACATGGCGGCCACCAACCCCAACGTGCACGCCTTCGGTGGCGGGGCGCTCCTGTCGCCCTGGATCGGATTCGGGTTCCTGTGCGCCTACGCGGCGGTCGTCCTGGTGGTCGGGGGGATCCTGATGCACCGGCGAGACGCCTGAGCGATCCACGGCGGCCGGATCCCGACCCCGAACTCGCCCGATAGCCTCGCGGGAGACCCGCCTCGGGGACGGCCAGCGACAGGACAGCCAGGGACGGAGAGCATGACCCCCAACAAACCGAGCGACTTGACGCCAGGCACCCAGCTCACCCGGGAGACCTACGACCGGCTGGTGGCCGAACTCGAGGATCTGACCACCAAGGGACGCCACGAGATCGCCACCGCCATCGAGGCGGCCCGGGCCCTCGGGGACCTCTCCGAGAACGGCGACTACCACGCCGCCAAGGACACCCAGGGGAAGATGGAGTCCCGCATCCGGCACCTCCAGGCTCTGCTCAAAGGGGCCACCGTCGTTTCGGAGATCACGAGCGACGGATCGGTGTCCGCCGGCACCATCGTCGCCCTGCGCTACGAGGGTGACGACGAGGACGACCTGCAACGGTTCTTCGTCGGGTCGATCGAGGAACGGCGGGGGGACATGTCGGTCGTCTCCCCCAGCGCCCCGCTGGGCCAGGCCCTGCTGGGCCGGCGGACCGGCGACACGGTCGAGTACGACGCGCCGGGCGGCACGCTCACGGTGACGATCGTCGCGGTCGAGACCTGATGGCGCCGCCGCCGAGGACCCTGGTCGACAAGGTCTGGGAGTCGCACCTCGTCCGCTCGGCCGAGAGCGAACCCGACTTGCTCTTCATCGACCTGCACCTCGTGCACGAGGTGACCTCTCCGCAGGCCTTCGACGGGCTGCGGATGGCCGGCCGACGGGTGCGCCGACCCGACCTCACCGTGGCCACCGCCGACCACAACGTCCCCACCACCGACATCCACGCCCCCATCGCCGATCCGATCTCCGCCAAGCAGTTGGAGGTGCTCGCCGCCAACTGTGCCGAGTTCGGGATCGTCTGCTACCCCATGGGCCACCCCAACCAGGGCATCGTGCACGTGATCGGGCCGGAGCTCGGGCTCACCCAACCGGGCATGACCATCGTGTGCGGCGACAGCCACACCTCGACGCACGGCGCCTTCGGGGCGCTCGCCTTCGGGATCGGCACGAGCGAGGTCGAGCACGTGCTCGCCACCCAGACGCTTCCTCAGGCCCGCCCGGCCACCATGGCCGTGACGGTCGACGGCGAACTGCCCGCCGGCGTCACCGCCAAGGACATCGTGCTGGCGGTGATCGGGCGGATCGGCACCGGCGGGGGCATGGGGCACGTGATCGAGTACCGGGGCGAGGCGATCCGGGCCCTCTCCATGGAGGGCCGGATGACGGTGTGCAACATGAGCATCGAAGGAGGCGCCCGGGCCGGGATGGTCGCGCCCGATGACGTCACCTTCGCCTACCTGGAGGGCCGGCCCCACGCCCCAAAGGGCAAGGACTGGGAGGCGGCACTCGAACACTGGCGCTCCCTGCCGAGCGACCCGGCGGCCGTCTTCGACCAGGAGGTGACGCTGGACGCGTCCGGGCTGGCTCCCCACGTGACCTGGGGGACCAACCCGGCCCAGGTGGTCCCGATCGACGGCTGCGTCCCCGATCCGGACGCACTGGCGGCACTGCCCGAGCGCGAGGCGGCCGCCCGTGCCCTCGCCTACATGGACCTGGTCGCCGGGACCCCCATCCGCGAGATCCCGGTCGACACCGTCTTCATCGGCTCGTGCACCAACTCGCGCATCGAGGACCTCCGGGCCGCCGCCGAGGTCGTGGCAGGGAGGCGGGTCCACCCCGGGCTGCGGGCCCTGGTGGTCCCGGGATCACACCGGGTCAAGGCGGCGGCCGAGGCCGAGGGCCTCGACGCCGTCTTCCGCTCGGCCGGCTTCGAGTGGCGGGAGCCCGGCTGTTCGATGTGCCTGGCCATGAACCCCAACAAGCTCGCCCCCGGCGAGCGGTGCGCCTCGACCTCGAACCGCAACTTCGAGGGCCGTCAGGGGCGCGGCGGGCGGACCCACCTCGTGTCGCCCGGGGTGGCGGCGGCCACCGCCGTGCTCGGCCGGTTCGGCGTACCAGCGGAGCTGGCGTGAAGCCGGTCCGGGTAGTGACAGGTAGGGCGGTCCCTCTCGACCGCTCCGACGTCGACACCGACCAGATCATCCCCTCGGACTGGCTGAAGCGGGTCGAGCGGACCGGCTTCGGCGCCGGACTGTTCGCCGAATGGCGGGACGACCGCGACTTCGTGCTCAACCGCGACGAGTACGCCGGGGCGAGGATCCTCGTCGCCGGGCCCAACTTCGGCACCGGTTCCTCCAGGGAGCACGCTGTGTGGGCCCTGCTCGACTACGGGTTCGAGGCGGTGGTCTCCCCCCGGTTCGGTGACATCTTCGCCAACAACTGCACCAAGCAGGGTCTGCTCCCGGTCAAGGTGACCGAGCAGCTGGCTCGGGCCCTGCTCGACGCGCTGGCCGCCGACCCCAGGATCGAGATCACCGTCGACGTCGAGCGGGGGACGATCGAGGCCCCGGCGGTGGGCCTCGCCGGCTCGTTCCCGCTCGACGAGTTCACCCGGACCCGGTTGCTCAACGGCTGGGACGACATCGGGCTGACCCTCCGTCACGAGGACCGGATCAGCGAGTACGAGTCGGCCCGGCCCAGCTGGAGGCCGTCGGTCTCGGCTTGACCCCGCTCCGGCCGGCACGGGGGCGGGCGTGATCCCTACTGTTCCCTGGCTCGGTTGGCGGCGCTGACGACGGCGCTGAGCGAAGCATCCAGGATGCTCGAGTCCATGCCGACCCCCCACAGCCGGGAGCCGTCGACCTCCACCTCGACGTAGGCGACCGCCGACGCGCCCGAGCCCGAGGTGAGGGCGTGCTCGCTGTAGTCGACGACCTCGAGCGAGACCCCGACATCTCGGAGCCCGACCACCATGGCGTCGATAGGGCCGTTCCCGGTGCCGCGGATACTCTGGTGGTGCCCGTCGACCAGCAGCTGGGCGACGACGCTCGTCTCCTCCGCCCCCGAGGAGATCTCGCTCGAGAGCAGCCGGATGCCGGGCTCGTCAGGCAGGTAGGTCTTCGTGAACACCTCCCACATCTCGTCGGGCCGTATCTCGGTTCCGCTCGCCTCGGTCACCGACTGCACCGCCCGGGAGAACTCGACTTGCAGTCGGCGCGGGAGGTCCAGACCGTGCTCGGTGTCCATGATGTAGGCGACACCACCCTTGCCCGACTGGCTGTTCACCCGAACGATCGCCTCGTAGGTCCGGCCGAGGTGCTTGGGGTCGATCGGCAGGTAGGGGACCTCCCAGGTCTCGTAGGCCTCGCCGATGGCCCCCATGCCCTTCTTGATGGCGTCCTGGTGCGAACCGGAGAAGGCCGTGTAGACGAGGTCCCCCACGTAGGGGTGGCGGGGGTGCACTGGGAGTCTGGTCGCGTACTCGGCCACCTTGCGCACCCGCTCGATGTCCCGGAAGTCGAGCGCCGGGTCGATCCCCTGGGAGAAGAGGTTCAACGCCAGGGTGACGACGTCGACGTTGCCGGTCCGCTCCCCATTACCGAAGAGTGTCCCCTCGATGCGGTCCGCCCCGGCGAGGACGGCCAGCTCGGCGGCGGCGACCGCGGTCCCCCGGTCGTTGTGGGGGTGGAGGCTGAGCACGACCGAGTCTCGGTTGGCGATGGTGCGGCCGAACCACTCGATGACGTCGGCGTACACGTTGGGGCTGTACATCTCAACGGTGGCGGGCAGGTTGAGGATGATCGGCCGATCGGGGGTCGGCTCGATCACGTCCATCACCGCCTCACAGATCTCCACGGCGAACTCAGGCTCGGTGCCGGTGAAGCTCTCCGGTGAGTACTCGTAACGGATCTCGGTTCCCGGCAGGGTCGCCTCGAGCTTCTTGCACAGGCGCGCCGCGCTGGTGGCGATCTCCACGATCCCCGCCTTGTCCAGACCGAACACCACCCGGCGCTGGAGCTCCGAGGTGGAGTTGTAGAAGTGCACGATGGCCCGGGCGGCCCCCTGCAGCGATACGTAGGTCTGCTCGATCAGCTCCTCCCGGCACTGGACGAGCACCTGGATCTCGACGTCCTCGGGGACCAGTCCCTCCTCGATGAGCTGTCGCTGGAAGTCGTAGTCGGGCTGGGAGGCCGAGGGAAACCCCACCTCGATCTCCTTGAACCCGATCGCCACCAGGGCCTCGAAGAGCCGGCGCTTGCGGACCGGGTCCATGGGGTCGATGAGGGCCTGGTTGCCGTCCCGCAGGTCAACGCTCGCCCAGCGCGGCGCCCGATCGAACACCCGGTCCGGCCAGGTGCGGTCGGACAGCTGCAGAGGGATGTGGGAGCGGTACCTGTCGAAGCGCATCGGGGAGGGGTCGCAGGGCAGCGCCAGGCGCCCGGCGTCCTCGGCTCGCCGTGGTGACTCCGTGGCTCGGCTCATGGCCTTCTCCTCTTCTCCTCGTGCATCCGGTGGGCTCCGGTCGCGACCAACAAAAAACCTCCTGGCCGAAGCCAGGAGGCGAGCGGGCGAACGCGTGGTGGCGTTCGCCTTCAGGTCAGCAGCAGAACCGAGATGTGCGCTCCGGACATCGCAACGATGATGGCACCGCGCCTGCCCCCAGTCAAGGCATCTGGCAGGCGACCCGACTGGCGACGCGCGGCCCGGGCGGGGGTTGGGACCTTTTCGCCTAACCATCCAACCGTGGCGACGCCGAACGTCGTACGCCGGCGCCGCCGCCCGGGACGGCGATCGTCGAAACGACGCCGACCACGCCGATCCATGGGAGCACCTCCATGTCCGTGAAGTCCCCGTTGGCACCGCGCCGCTGGCTGCCGGTCGCCGCCGCCGCCCTGGCCGTCGCCGCGCTGGTCGCCACCACCGCCGTCTCCGTCGCCGGTTTCAGCGCCCAGGTCGTGGACAATGCGAACACCTTCTCCTCCGGCACCATGCAACTCGAGGAGAGCGGCGGGACGGTCACCTGCTACTCCACCGGGTCGGGCGCCGGAGGGTCGGTGAGCGCGACCAACAGCGCCAATTGCGCCATCAACAAGCTGGTCGGCACTCTTGACCAGGTGCCGGGTGGCACCCCGCTTTCGACCACCGTCACCATCACCAACGTGGGATCTTCGGCAGCCAGCCTCGAGAGCCTGGTCATGGGGACGTGCTCGGTCTCGCCTGCCGCCGACGACAACGGCTACGTCGGCACCGACACCAACGGGTTCTGCGGGAAGGTCGACCTCTCGATCGGGGTCAGCGGCAAGTGCATCTACCCCGCCAACGCATCGGCCGGGTGCCCAGGGATCCCGACCAACGTCGGGAATCTCGCGGCGGTGTCAGGGACCACCTTCAACCAGAACTCGACCCCTCCGTTGACCCTGCTCGCCGCAGGGGCCTCCCAGGCCTACACCTTCACCGTCATACTCGATGCGTCAGCCACCAACGCCGACCAGGGCCTGACGGCCGGCATCACGATGACCTGGAACCAGGCCTAGCGGGGGATCCCGGTCCGGGCCCCGGCGCCCGGGCCGAGCACCACCGCACCGACGCCCCTCACCTTGGCCCGAAGCCCGACCTCGGCAACGATGATGTCCTCTCGGCGCGGCGGGGAGAGCGGTGAGCGACCAGGAGTCCGAAGGCGCGGCGGCGATCCACACCGTGGCCGACAATCTTGGTTTCGAGGTCGTGAGCCAGGCAGAGGGTGGGCAGTTCGGTGCGGTGTTCGTCCGCAATGGGGCGGGGGACCGCTCGTCCTCGAGGTGGTGCGGGACGCCGCGGCCGCCCCGGCCTGGGGGCGCGGCTGGCTGGCGTCATGCTGGAGGCTGGCAGGAAGCGGGTCCCTTGGTGTTGAACGCCCAGACGCCGAAGAGCGGATCTCCTTCGGCGTCGAGCAGCGTACACCGCCGGACGCGGGGCTCGCCCCAGGTGCCAGCGTCCTCGAAGTAGCGCCGGACGATCCCGCACCGTTCCTCGTCTGTCGCGTCAAGCCAACCGCGGATCGCTTTGGTCGGGAAGAGCCGGTTGGAGAACGTGCACACAAAGGGTCCGCCCCGGCGCACGACCCTCGAGAGGTCCCGGAACACCTCGATCGGGGCGGTCAGATAATCGACGGACACGCAGCAGACCGCGCCGTCGAAGACGTCGGCGGGGAACGGGAGCGCCGGGTCGGCATTGAGGTCGTGCACGACCCGGACCGTAGCGGCGGGGTTCGCCTCGAGCTCGAGTCGGTTCATCCCGAGCACGGTCAGCCGGCTCGGCGGTTGGGTGAAGTGCGAGATCCACGACGACATGAGATCGAGGATCTCGCCCGAGAGTCCGAGCTCGGCGTAGAGGGCGCCGACCGCGTCGATCGCGTCGTCGTCGATGTGGGTCACCAGTCGCGGGGCGCCATAGAAGAACCGGTCCGGCGCGGCGTCCATCCGGTCGAAGAACCCCGGTGACCACTTCATGCGGCGATGTTCCCACGACAATCTCCTCGGCGAACACCACCCGGTCCGTGCCACAGCGGTGGCGCTACGACCAAAGCCCCGCACACGGGGTCGTTCAGATCAGAGCACCGCCGCCACGGTGTCGGGGATCGCGAGCGGTCCACCAAAGACGTAGCCACCCGCCAAGGTGGCGGTCTCAGAGAGGTAGCTCTGAATCGTGCCCGGCAACGGCAAGGACGGGTTGACGAGCAGGATGGGCCCGACCCTTCCTCGGGTGGCCATGATCACCCCACCGGCCTGGGCGTCGGGGAAGTCGAGACCGGTCGCGGCGCCGAAGGTGGTGGCTTTGGGGAAGAATGTGGCCGCCACCGCCGCCGAGGTGCCGAAGAGGTCCTGCCCGTAGATAGGGGTCGCGGTCGGGTCGGCGCCGTAGGCGGCGAGCGGCCCCCCGATCGCGTACCGGGTATCGCCGGGATGAGCCTGCAAGTACGACGCGGTCTCCGGGGCCTGGACGTCGCCGTCGGTGAGCAGGATCGCACCTCGCTGTTCGATGGCGACGGGCACCGCCGAGAGGGCGTCGGGGAAGTCGAGGCCGGTCGCCTCGAAGATGGTGGAGGGGTTGCCGAGCTGTTGAGCGATGGCCACCGCGGTCGCGAACTCGTTCACCCCGGCGATGCGGTGGACGCTGAAGCCGGCGGCGGCGAGCGTCGCTTCGATGTTCGGGCTGAGGGCCAGATCCCCGCCCAGGATGTCGACCGTGCCGCCGGGGGGCAGCACGCGCTCGATCTCGGCCAACACCCGGGGATCGATCTGGGTGCTCTGCGACGCGCCCGGGGTGGTGAGGAGCGGCCCGCCGAGCTGGGCCGCCAAGGGGCCGCCGGCCAGTGCGTCGGCGAAGTAGTCCGAACGGGCCAGCACGACCCCCTTGGCGCTGCCCGCCGTCGGGAACGCCGCCCCGGAGATCGCGATGGCGGTCCCGATGGCGTCCTGGCCGTAGATGCGCTGGGTCGGAAGGCCGGCGGGAGCCAGGGCATTCGAGGGCAGCGAGAGCGACGCGACGTACATCTCGCGGGCGCCGCGCACCCGTAGTTGGTGCACGTCGACGGGGTCCAGGTCTGGTAGGAGAGCCACCAGTTCCCACTCGGGTCGGAGAAGACCATCCCCCCACCGCTCCCGCCGGCGGTGCTCAGGATGGGGTCCGACGGCTCGTTCTGGTCACAAGGCCCGCTCGGACCCCGGCAGATCACATAACCGGTGGGATAGTTACCCGACAGGTAGTTGCCGCCGGAGAAGAAGAGGTAGTAGCTCCCGCCGGCCTCCACCATGGACGGGTCGTCGGTCGTCGTCTGCCACGGATAGGTGGCCGACTGGATCGCGAAGACGGCGGTCGGGGCCCCGGTCAGACTGACGCCGTCGCTCGCGATCGGCTGCGACCACACCGTCGAGGGGGAGGTCGACGAGCCGTCGTTGCTCTTCCAGATGAGATAGGGGCTCCCGGTGGCCGGGTCGACGAAGGGCTGCGGGTCGATGGAACCCCCGAGCGCCAGTTGGCAGACCAGCGGTCCCGAGGACGAGTCGGTATAGGGGCCGGTCAGCGTGGACGCCGTGGCCACCGAGATGCAGTAGCGGCCGTTCGACTGTTCGACGGCGTCGTAGAACAGGATCCACTTGCCGGGGTACTGGAAGACGCCCGGTGAGGGTCTGGGTGTTGTTCTGCTGCCACGGTGGCGGCGACGTGCCGGGGCCGTCGGCGAAGGCGCTGGAGCCGAAGGGACCTCCGCTCAAGGTGCGCCATCCGGTCTCCGGGTCGGCGTTGGTGGTCAGCGCGATCCCGATGTGGTTGCCCCAGGTCGTTCCGGTGGTGAAGGCGAAGAAGGCACCGTTCGCAGAGACGATGTCGGGGTCGGGCGCGTCGAGGGCGAGCGCGGGGGCCGCGCTCGGCGTGACCACCACCGACGGGGTCGCCGCCGGCGCCGGCGCCGACATGGCGCCGGCCGTGTCGACGAGGACCCGCGTCGCGGCGACGAGCAGGATCCCGACTACCCCTCCGAGCGAGAAAGGCCATTTCACAGGGGGCTTTTGCGTCGGCAACACGGGCGGAGGCTACAGCGTTCGTTAAGCCGGTTCGGGTCATGCTCGACGAGTTCAGTGGGACCACGTGCGTCGGGACCGGTCGCACCCGCGCCTTCCCCCACTCGACCGGCGCCCGGGGGACGACCACCTCGCGTGGTGTCGAGCCCTGAATCCCGGTTCCTCTACCACTGTGAGCGCGAAGCCGAGGGGATGCCACGGCACCATGCACCACCGGGACGAGGCGGCATTGTAAACCGGTGTTGCGCGGGCGGCGCATGGTTCAGGTCCAGGGAGCCTCAGACATGCGAAGAGCACCACACCTCAGTTGGGACGCGTTCGTCGCGGCCGCGTTGGCCGTCGCCGCGCTGGGAACCACCGCAGCGATCTCGGTCGCCGGATTCAGTGCGCAGGTGGTGGACAACAACAACACCTTCTCCGCCGGCACAAAGCAGCTACGGTTGCTTCACCAGACAGGCGTTGCATCGACCGGTTGAACCCAGTGAGCAACGGGACCGTCAGCTGCTACTCCACCGGCACCGGGAGTGGCGGGACCGTCAGCGCCACGAACAGCGCCAACTGCTCGATCAACAAGCTGGTCGGGACTCTCGACCAGGTGCCGGCGGGCACGCCCCTCACCGCCACGGTCACGATCACCAACGTGGGGAGAACCGGGGCCAGCCTGGAGAGCCTGGTGCTGGGGTCCTGTTCGGCGGCGGCGGCTTCGGATGCCAACGGGTACGTGGGTTCCGACACCTCGGGATTCTGCGGCAAGGTCGACTTCTCCATCGGAACGAGCACCCAGTGCATCTACCCGGCCAACGCGTCGGGCGCCTGCCCGGCCACGCCGACCAACAGCGGCACCCTCGGGTTGGCGGCGGGAACAACGTTCAGCAATTCGTCGACGCCGCCGTTGACCCTGCTCGCCGCGGGGGCTTCGAAGGCCTACACCTTCACCGTCATGCTCGACTCCTCGGCGACCAACGCCGACCAAGGGCTCGCCGCGCGCATGACCATGACCTGGAACCAGTCCTAGACCTGCCGAGGTCATGAGAGCACGCCGGCCTCGGTCTGCCTCCAGGCTCTGGCGCCGGGGCGTGACGTCGTCCGTGTGCGTCGCGGTATTGCTCGGGTTCGGCGGTGTGGCGTGGGCCGGCTTCAACTCACAGGAGGTCGACAGCTCCAACTCGTTCTCGGCGGCGACGCTGCAACTGAAGGCGGGCACGCCCGACGGCTCGAGCTGCTACTCGACCGGTGCGGGCTCGGGCGGCACCGTCGCCGCCAACGTGGCGACCTGCTCGGGCGATCCGCTGCCGGCCGGAGAGCTGTCGTCCTCGTCGGCCTCCAGCGCGACCACGTCACTCACCTCAGTCGGCTCCACCGGCGCCTCCTCGGGCAGCGTGTCCTCCGCGGGCTGCGGGGTGGAGGCGGTGACCGACTCGTCGAGTTCCGGGGGGGACACCGGACTCGTCTACGGCGGGGTGAGCTTCGGCACCTCGTTCGCCTCCCCCGCCAACTCGAGCTTCACCTCGTCGGCGATCTCCTTCGACGGCAACTCGGGCTCCTATGTCGGGACCATCTCGTCGTTCACCGGACCCCAGACCTTCTCCATCGTCGCCTGGGTCAACACGACGAGCTCGAACGGTGGATCGATCGTCGGGTTCACCGATCAGCAGGCCAACGGGGCGACGAACTTCGACCGCCTGGTGTGGGTCGACCCCACCGGACGCGTCGTCTTCGGGGTCAGCACCTCGTACAACAACCAGGAGGTCCGCTCGAGCGCCGTGGTCAACGACGGAACGTGGCACCTGGTGGTGGCCACGCTGTCGTCGAGCGGGATGTTCCTCTACGTTGACAACCACTCGGCGGTGTCGAACCCCTACGCGACGAGCGCCGGCAACTACACCGGCTACTGGCACCTCGGGTGGAGCCCGCACAGCAACTGGACCTACGCCCCCTACGACGATTACCTGAACGGCTCACTGGCCGAGGTGGCCATCTTGGGAACGGCGCTGTCGTCCTCGAACGTCTCGACGCTCTACAACGCCTCGTCGGCTTCGGCCTATGCCTCGACGATCGCGTCCTTCTCGCCCACCGCCTACTGGAAGCTGAGCGACACCGGGATCACCCCCTACACCGGCACCATCCCGGCGCTCGGATCGGGCTCGACGACCCTCGCCGACGCGACCGGCGGCGGGAACACCGGGTATGCGCAGGGTGCCGTGACCCTCGGGGCGAGCGGCCCGATGGGCGGCCGCGCCATCACCTTGGGCGGGGCGAGCGGTAGCTACGTCGAGACCACCACGTCGTACTCGAACCCGGGACCGCTCACCGAGCTGATCTGGTTCCAGGCGCCGACCAGCGGTGCGGCGGGGAGCCTCATGGGCTTCACCAACCTCCAGACCAACGCGACGCCGAGCAGCTGGGACCGCCAGCTCTGGATCGACCCCTCGGGGCACATCATCTACGGCATCTACCCGAACAGCGTCCAGGAGGTCACCAGCCCGGGCACCTACGCCGACGGCAGCTGGCACTTCGTCGCGGCCAGCTACGGCCCCGGCGGTGAGCAGCTGTTCGTCGACGGAACCCGGGTCGCCATGAACAGCTCGGCCACCAGCGCTCAGAACTACAGCGGCTACTGGCACCTCGGCTATTCGAACGCGACCAGCGGCTGGAGCGACCCACCCAGCTCCAACGACTGGAAGGGGTCCCTCGCCCAGGCCGCTGTCATCCCCACCCAGCTCAGCGCGTCGCAAATCGCCACCCTCTACACCGCCGGGACCTCCTCGGCCTTCCGGAGCGACGTGCTGGCCCTCTCCCCCACTGCCTACTGGCCGCTCGACGACTCGAGCACCTCGCTGGCGTGCACCCGGGTGCTCGTCGAGGTCCAGACCACCGTCGGCACCACGACCACCTGCGTGTACCCGGCGGCGGCGGGCGCCTGTCCCACGACCCCACCGACCAGTGCCCCGCTCTCCTCCCTCGGCACCTCGACCATGGCCGCCCCTGGGGGCTCGGGCCTGAGCCTCCTCGTGAAGATGATCCTGTCGGCGTCCTCCCCGGCCGGGGTCCTCGGGCTGCACGTCCTGCCAGGACTCGACCTCGCAGTCACCCGGTCCTCGTGGTCGGCCGGGCTCGCCTATCCGAGCGCGAGTGTGGAACTGTGAGCGTCGCGGTCCCCGACCGCAGGGTCCGGGGACTCCGACCCGGGGAGGCCGACCATTCCGCGGAGATGCCCCGCCGGCGCCCTTCGACCCCGGAGCGCTCGGGCCCGAGCACCGCCGCGCCGGGGGCCAGAGCGAGCCGCCCGATCCTCCTGGCGGTGGTGGCCGGCGCCCTTGCCATGGGGGTGCTGGCGTCGGTCGCCTGGCGTCTGGACGGGGGGAGCGTGTTCACCATCGGCACCCCGTCGATGTGCCCCGACCTGTGCGTGGGGACCCTGGTGTTCGACCGGCCGCTCGCCGGGCCGGTGCGTCCGGGCATGGTGGTCAGCTTCCGTCCACCGGGTTCCCCGGACGTCTACACCCACCGGGTGGTCAAGGTCTTGGCGGACGGCTCGATCAAGACCGCCGGGGACGCGCTCGGCCGGAGCGACCCCTGGACGGTGCCCCGCTCGAGGATCGTCGGGCGGGTAGTCGGCAACATCCGGGGCGTCGGGTGGCTCTGGCGTTGCCTGCCGGCGATGACCGCCGCCCTGGCCTGCTACCTCCTGGTCCGGTTCCGCCTGCCCCGGTGGCTCCGGACCCATGTCGACGTGGTCTTCGTCACGCTCCTGGTCGCGGCGCCGGCCCTCCTGCTCCGTCCGCTCCTCCGGGCCGAGGTGATCGCGCTCGGGCACCCCCGGCACGGCGTCGTCATTCGGGTGGTCAACACCGGCCTGTTGCCGGCACAGTTCCACCTGGGCGGCGGCAGCACCGTCGCCCACGTGTCACCGGGCCAGATCGTGACGCTGGGCGCGCCCCACTCGAGCGACGTCTGGTTCGCCGAGACGCCCTCGATCCCGTCCCGGGAGTGGGCCATCGCCGGGCTCGTCTGCGCCCTGGCCATGCTGGCGGTCCTGGCCCGGTTGGCGTGGGCCCAGTCCCGGGCCAACCGCCCGGTGGCCGGCCGGCGGATCCCTTCGGGGGCCGGGCTCCGGGCCCCGGCGGGTGAGGACCGACCGGCGGCCGAAAGCCGGTGGTCGGGGCGCGTTAGCTTGAGCGCCGATACGCAGGTGGCGGGTGATCGGCCCGACGGCGATCCTCGGGATCCTGTTAGCGCGCTGGTGCCACCGGGCGGCGCGGGCGAGCCCGAGTCGTGGCCGCCGGTTCCCCGGGCCGGCGGCGACGTTCCTTCTACAGCCTGACCCGGTCAACCCCGAGGATCCCCGAACGGGCCCCGAGCGCGGCGACCACCTCGTCGGGGGGGTCGAGGTCGACCGACAGCACCATGAGCGCGGTCGTCTCCTCGTTCTTCGGTGCGAGGGCCATGGAGCGGATCGACACGCCGGCGTCGCCGAGGACCGTCCCGACCACCCCGATCATGCCGGGACGGTCGTCGTTGCGGATGACCAGCATGTGTGGGGACGGGGCCACCTCGATCGGCAGGTCGTCAACCGAGACGATCCGGGCGCCGCCGGTGGTGACCGTCCCGGAGACCGAGTGGACGGCCGAGCGGAGGGTCACCAGGTTGACGTACTCGCCGGCCGTCGCGGTCGACGTCTCCCGCACGCTCAGCCCCCGGCGCGCGGCCATCTGGGGCGCGTTGACGTAGGACACCGGCTCCTCGGTGCTCGTGGCGAACAGGCCCTTCAGAGCACACAGGGTCAAGATGTCGTTGCGCTCGACCCCGATGGCCCCCTCGACCTGCACCTCGAGGACGTCGGGCACCCGCTCGTGCAAGCAGCCGAAGAACCGGCCGAGCTGCTCGACCAGGGCCATGAACGGCTTGACCGGCTCGGCCACCCCGCTCGCGGCGACGTTCACCGCGAACGGCACGAACTCACCGGCCAGCGCGAGCAGCACCTGCTCGGCGATGGTCACTCCGGCCTTGTCCTGGGCCTCGACGGTGGAGGCCCCGAGGTGGGGGGTGACGACCACCGAGTCCAGCGCGAACAGGGGTGACTCGGTGGTGGGCTCTTCGGCGAAGACGTCGAGGCCGGCCCCGCCGACGCGACCCGAGGCGATGGCCTCGGCCAGGGCGGCCTCGTCCACGATGCCCCCCCGGGCCGTGTTCACGAAGCGGATCCCTGGCTTGCACCGGGCCAGTAGCTCGGCGCCGATCAGGCCGATGGTCTCGGCGTTCTTGGGCAGATGCACGGTCACGAAGTCGGCCTCGGCCACCAACTCGTCGAGGCTGAGCAGCTCGACGCCGAGATGGCGGGCCCGTTCGGCCGACACGTAGGGGTCGTAGGCGACGAGCCGCATCCCGAAAGCCAGGGCCCGCTGGGCGACCAAGGTCCCCACCCGGCCCAGGCCCACGATCCCGAGGGTCTTGCCGTGCAGCTCGACCCCCTCCCAGCGCGACCGCTCCCAGCGTCCGGCCACCAGCGCCGCGTGGGCCTGGGGGACGTTGCGGGCCTGGGCCAGGATCAGAGCCATCGCCTGCTCGGCGGCGGAGAGGATGTTGGACTCGGGGGCGTTCACCACCATCACGCCGTGCTCGGTGGCGGCATCGACGTCGACGTTGTCGATCCCCACCCCCGCACGCCCGATGACGATCAGGTCCGACGCGGCCTCGATCACCTCGGCGGTCACCTTGGTGGCCGAACGGATGATCAGCGCGTGGGCTCCGCCGATCCGTTCGACCAGGGACCCCGGATCCAGGCCCTCGGCCACGTCGACCTCATGGCCGGCCCGGCGCAGCAGGTCCAGGCCGCTCGCTGCGATCGTCTCGGTAACCAGTACCCGCGCCACGGGTGCCTCCTCGCTCCCCCCCGGTTGTGCTCCCCCGCTAGGGCCGGGCCTCGGCGAACAGGGATCCCAGCCGCTCCACCCCCTCGACCAGGTCCGCGTCGCCGAGCGCGTAGGACATCCGGAAGTACCCGGGGGCGCCGAAGGCCTCCCCCGGGACCACCGCCACCTTGGCCTCGCCGATGCACAGCTTGGCCAGCTCGGCACTGGTCTCCGGCCGGACCCCCCTGATCTCCCGCCCGAGCAGGCCCTTCACCGACGGGAAGGCGTAGAAGGCGCCGTCGGGCTCGACGCAGTGGACCCCGTCGATGGCGTCGAGCATCGCCACAATGGTTCGCCGGCGGCGGTCGAACGCCGCCCGCATCTCGGCCACCGCCGAGAGGTCGCCGGACACCGCCGCCAGGGCGGCCGCCTGGGATACGTTGGCCACGTTCGAGGTCTCGTGGGACTGGAGGTTGGTGGCGGCCGAGACCACGTCGAGCGGGCCGATCATCCAGCCGACCCGCCAACCGGTCATGGCGTAGGTCTTGGCCACCCCGTTGACCACAACGCAGCGGTCGCGGAGCTCGGGGAGGACCACCGGCATCGAGTGGTGCTCGGCGTCGCCGTACACGAGGTGCTCGTAGATCTCGTCGGTGACCACCCAGATCGCGCGCTCGTGCGCCCAGCGCCCGATGGCCTCGATCTCGGGGCGCGGGTAGACCGCGCCGGTGGGGTTGGACGGCGAGACGAACAGGAGCACCTTGGTGCGCTCGGTGGTCGCCGCCTCCAGGTCCTCGACCGAGACCCGGAACCCGGTCCGCTCGTCGGCCGGCACCGGGACCGGCACCCCGCCGGCCAGCGCGATGGACTCGGGGTAGGTCGTCCAGTACGGGGCGGGCACCAGCACTTCGTCGCCGGGGTCGCAGAGCACGGCGAAGGTGTTGGCCACCGCCTGCTTGCCACCGTTGGTCACGAGCACCTGGGCGGGCTCGACCGATAGACCCGAGTCCCGCTTTGTCTTGGCCGCGATCGCGGCACGGAGGGCGGGCAGGCCGGCGGTCGGCGTGTAGTGGTGCAGGGCCGGATCGGCGCAGGCGGCCTGGGCCGCTCGGACGATCGGATCGGGGGTCGCGAAGTCCGGCTCACCGGCCGCGAACCCGATGACGTGCTCGCCCACCGCCTGCAACGCCTTGTAGGCGGCGTCGACCGCCAGCGTCGCCGACGGGGCGATCGCGCCGGCCCGTCGCGAGATGCGGGAGGTGACGGTCGCCGCGGGACGGGTGGCCACGAATGCCATGATTCCATACGTGACCGAAGCCCCCGACATCGCCATCCCGGCCCACCTGTTCCCCTCCGACGGCCGCTTCGGGTCGGGCCCGTCCAAGGTCCGCCCCGAGCAGGTGAAGGCGTTGGCCAGCGTCGCCGACACGTATCTGGGCACCAGTCACCGCCAGCCGGGCGTGCGCAATGTGGTCCACCGCCTGCGCTCTGGCCTCGCCGAGCTGTTCGGGCTGCCCGAGGGCTACGAGGTGGTGCTGGGCAACGGCGGCACCACCACCTTCTGGGACGTGGCCACGTTCTGCCTGATCGAGCGGGTGAGCCAGCACCTGTGCTTCGGCGAGTTCTCGTCCAAGTTCGCGGCGGCGGCCCGGGCCGCGCCCCACCTCGACGAGCCCCAGATCGTCGAGTCCGAGCCCGGCACCCACCCGGCCGCCCGTCCCGACCCCGCGGTCGACCTCTACGCCCTCACCCACAACGAGACTTCGACCGGGGTGGCCATGGAGATCCGCCGGCCCGAGGGGGCCGGGGCCCTGGTCGCCGTCGACGCCACCTCCGCCGCCGGGGGGTTGGTGGTGGACCCGGCCGAGTTCGACGTGTACTACCTGGCCCCCCAGAAGTGCTTCGCCGCCGACGGTGGGCTCTGGGTGGCCCTGATGGCCCCGGCGGCGATCGAGCGGGTCGAACGCATCGCCGCCGGTGGCCGCTTCGTCCCGGCCTCGCTCGACCTCAAGATCGCCGTGGAGAACTCCCGCATCGACCAGACCTACAACCCCCCCGCCCTGGCCACCCTGTTCCTCTTCGTCGACCAGCTCGAGTGGATGCTGTCCAACGGGGGGATGGCCTGGACCACGGCCCGCTGCGACCAGTCGGCCGAGATCCTCTACACCTGGGCCGAGCAGAGCAACTTCGCTCGGCCCTTCGTCGAGAACCCCGGGGACCGGAGCCACGTGGTGGGCACGGTCGACTTCGTCGACGAGGTGGACGCCGCGACGGTGGCCAGGGTGTTGCGGGCCAACGGGATCCTCGACACCGAGCCCTACCGCAAGCTTGGCCGCAACCAGCTCCGGATCGCCATGTTCCCGGCCGTCGAGCCCGACGACATCGCCGCTTTGTGCGGCTGCATCAACTACGTGGTGGGGGCGCTCGCCGCCTGAGCCCGGACCCCGGCCCTCAGCCGGCGGTTAGCTCGAGAAGCTTGGTGACGGTCCGGAAGTTCCGGAGGGTGACCGGGACCCCGAGGCCCCGCTCGACGTGGGCGATCAGGCGGGTCCGGGCCACCCCGTCGGGCAGGTAGAAGAAGGCCTCCTCGCCCAGCACCAGGCACCGCTCGGGGAGGAAGGCCGACACCTCCAGCTGCCCGAGCGCCGCTTGCGCTGGACGGCGGGCCAGGAAGGCCAGGTGGGTGGCCTCCCAGTGCTCGGGTCCGTACGGGTAGGCGGCCACCGCCCGCTCGAGCTGGCGGGCAGAGCGCACCACGGCGCCGAGGGCGAGCCCGAAGCTGCCCCGGATCGCCGCCTCGATGACGGCGGCCTTTGGCGCCTTCGGCGCGGCGAACACCACGTTGCCACTCTGGATGTAGGTCGTCACCGCCTCGAACCCGAGGTTCCCGAAGAGCTCGCGCAGCTCGGCCATCGGGACCACGTTCCGGCCCCCGACGTTCACCCCCCGCAGGAGGCACACATAGCGCGACCCTCGGGCCCCGCGCGTCAACCCCCCGAGACGTCCTGGACCCGCTGGCGTCCCTGGCTGATGAAGGGCATCATCGCCCGGAGCTCGGCCCCGACCCGCTCGATCTGGTGGGCCTGGGCCTCTTTGCGCAGCTGGTCGAAGTGGGGGCGGCCGTTGCGGTTCTCGGCGATCCACTCCTCGGCGAACGTCCCGTCCTGGATGTCCGAGAGGATGCGGGACATCTGCGCCCGCACTGCGTCGTTGATTACCCGGGGACCACGGGTCATGTCCCCGTACTCGGCGGTGTCCGAGATCGAGTAGCGCATCCCGGCGATGCCCTGCTCGTACATGAGGTCGACGATCAGCTTGAGCTCGTGGAGGCACTCGAAGTAGGCGGACTCGGGCTGGTAGCCCGCCGACACCAGGGTCTCGAAGCCGGCGATGACCAACGCGGTGAGCCCGCCGCACAACACGACCTGCTCGCCGAAGAGGTCCGTCTCGGTCTCCTCGGCGAAGGTGGTGTCGAGGACGCCGGCCCGGGTCGCGCCGAGGGCGTTGGCGTAGGAGAGGGCGAGCGCCCGGGCCTGGCCTGTGGCGTCCTGGGCCACCGCGATCAGCGACGGGACCCCCCCACCCTCCGAGTAGGTCCGCCGGACCAGGTGGCCCGGGCCCTTGGGGGCGACCATGGCGACGTCCACGCCCTCGGGCGGGACGATCTGGCCGAAGCGGATGTTGAACCCGTGGGCGAACATCAGGCAGTCTCGGGGTTGGAGGTGGACGGCCACCTCGGCGTCGTAGACCGCCTTCTGCCCGGTGTCGGGGAGCAGGAACATGATGACGTCGGCCTCTCGGGCCGCCTCTTCGACCGAGGTCACCCGGAGCCCCGCCTCTTCGGCCTTGGAGCGCGACGACGAGCCTTCTCGCAGGCCCACCCGCACGTCGACACCGGATTCGGACAGGTTGAGCGCGTGGGCGTGGCCCTGGGAGCCGTAGCCCAAGATGGCCACCCTTCGGCCCTGGATGAGCGAGGGGTCGGCGTCCTTCTCGTAGTACATGGTGGCCATGGTGCCCGGGTCTCCTGTCGTTCGTGTCGGGTCAGTCGGCGTACTTCAACTTAGGCAACGCAACGCGGCCGGTCCGCTGGAGCTCCACGATCTGGTACCCGCCAAGCAGCCGCTCGAAGTCGTCCACGGTGTCGGGATCGTCGGCCAACATCACGGTGAGCCGATCGGGGCCCACGTTGACCACCTCGCCCCTGAACACCCCGACCAGCTCGATGATCTCGCCCCGGTGCTGGGCGTCGACCTAGACCGTCGCCAGCACGAGCTCCCGTTCGACCGCGGCCTCCGGGGCCAGCTGCGAGATGGACACCACGTTGACCAGCTTGTCGAGCTGCTGGACGATCTGCTCGAGCGGCGCCGACTCCACGTCGACGACGATGGTTAGCCGGCTGAACCGCTCGTCGTTGGTGGGGGCGACCGCCAGCGAGAAGATGTTGAAGCCCCGCCGCGAGAACAGACCGGCCACCCGGGCCAGCACACCGGCCTTGTTCTCCACCAGGACCGAGAGGATGTGGTGACGGGGTTCGCCGTCGCCGGCCGAGGTCATCGGACGGGCCGGCTCGGAATCTGGGCCGGGTGCACGACGATGTCGTCGTTGGAGCCCCCGGCCGGCACCATCGGGAACACCTTCTCGAACGCGTCGGTCCGGAAGTCGACCACGACGGGACGGTCGTCGATGGCGTTGGCCTTCTCGATCGCCGGCGCCACCTCCTCTGGCGAGTCGGCCCGGAACCCGACACAGCCCATGGCCTCGGCCCACTTCACGTAGTCGGGCAGGTCCGGGGAGAGGTACACCTCCGAATAGCGCTCGGCGTAGAACATCTCCTGCCACTGGCGGACCATGCCCAGGTAGGCGTTGTTCAAGATGGCCACCTTGACCGGGATCCGCTCGGCCGCCGCGGTCACCAGCTCCTGGGCGGTCATCTGGAAACAGCCGTCCCCGTCGATGGCCCACACCGTCTTCTCGGGCCGCCCGACCTTGGCCCCGATGGCGGCGGGGACGGCGAAGCCCATCGTCCCGGCCCCGCCCGAGTTGACCCAGGTGTAGGGGTGCTCGAACCGCCAGTACTGCGACGCCCACATCTGGTGCTGGCCGACCCCGGCGACCACCACGGTGTCGGGGGAGGACAGGTCGCGCAGGGCCTCGACCACCATCTGGGGCTTGAGCGTGCCCCCCGCGTCGTCCTCGTAGTGCAGCGGGAACTCCTGCTGCCACGCCCGAAGCTGGGCCCACCAGGCGTCGCGAGCCGGGCGGTCCGCCGCCCGCGACCCCGACCGGGCCTTGGCGCCGGTGTCGGTGCGCACCGCGGCGGCGTCGTAAGCCAGTCCGGCCGCCTCAAGGGCTTCGAGGAGCCGCTCGACGACCAGGCGGCAGTCGCCCACGATACCGACCTCGGGGCTGCGCACCTTGCCGATCTCGGCCGGATCGATGTCTACGTGGATCACCTTGGCCGAGGGGGCGAAGGCGCTGACCCGGCCGGTGACCCGGTCGTCGAAGCGTGCCCCGAGCGACACGAGCAGATCGGCACGTTGCATGGCGGTCACCGCCGTGTAGTTGCCGTGCATCCCGGGCATCCCCAGGCACAGCGGGTGGGAGTCGGGAAAGGCGCCGCGGGCCATCAGCGTCGTCACCACCGGGAACCCGGTCCGCTCGGCCAGCTCCAGGAGCGCGCCGGCGGCACGAGCCTTGAGGACACCCCCGCCCACGTAGAGCACCGGGCGCTCGGCGGTCAGCATCAGCTCCACCGCCTCGGAGATGGCGGCCGGGTCACCCTCGGTCCTCGGGTGGTAGCCGGGAAGGTCGAGGTCGGCCTCCGAGGTCGGCCAGTACCAGTCCATCTCGGCGTTGGAGACGTCCTTGGGCAGATCGACGAGCACCGGGCCGGGACGGCCGGTGGTGGCGACGTGGAACGCGGCCGCCACCGTCCGGGGGATGTCCTCGGCCCGCATCACCAGCCAGTTGTGCTTGGTGATGCCCATGGTCACCCCGGTGATGTCGCACTCCTGGAAGGCGTCGCTCCCGATGGCCGAGGTCGCGACCTGACCGGTGATCACCACGAGTGGGGTCGAGTCCATGTAGGCGTTGGACAGCGGGGTGACCACGTTGGTGGCCCCCGGACCGCTCGTGACCATGGCCACGCCGGCCCGCCCGGTCACCATGGCGTACCCCTCGGCCATGTGCCCAGCGCCCTGCTCGTGCCGGACCAGGACGTGGCGGATCGAGGAGTCGAGGATCGGGTCGTACACCGGCAGGATCGCGCCGCCGGGCAGCCCGAACATCACTTCCACGCCCTGGGTCTCGAGGCTCTTGATGAGGGCCTGGGCTCCGGTGAGTTTCATGGTCGTGTCCTCGTGGTTCGTGGTCTTCGGGTGGTCGGTGGTCTTTGGATGGTCGGCGGTGGATCGGGCCGGACATGCAAACGACCTCCCGTTCGGGAGGTCGTGAGCGCGCGGCGGAGATGTGGCCGCGCGCTAGGTCACCAGTACCAGGATCGTGCCTGAAGCGGAGGTCTTCTCGGTCATGGCCCGGACATTCTGGCACGTCTCGAAGGGTGGGGACAACCACGCCCCCATCGAGGGGCGCCGCCGGCCCGGGGCTGCCTTGCCGGGTGTCAGCGGCGAGCGAATAGCATCCGCAGGGACGTGACGTCGTTGTCGGAGACCAGAGCCACCGCCGAGACGGCACGCCCTCGGGCGAAGCCCTCGGTCGCGTACTTCTCCATGGAGATCGCGCTCGACGACACGATCCCCGGCTACAGCGGCGGGCTCGGGGTGCTGGCCGGCGACCACCTTCGGGCCGCGGCCGACCTGGGCCTGCCGATCGTGGGCGTCACCCTTCGATACCGGTCGGGGTACTTCCGCCAGTCCCTCGGTCCCCACGGGACCCAGCGCGAGGAGCCGGTGACCTGGTCGCCCGGGACGGTCCTCGAGCGCCTCGTCGACCGGGCGACGGTGACGCTCGAGGGGCGGCCGATCGTGCTCGGCGTCTGGCGCCACTGGATCGAGGGGATCGGCGGGCACCGGGTCCCGGTCCTCCTCCTCGACCCCGATCTCGACGAGAACAACCAGCGCGACCGGGCCATCGCCGACCACCTCTATCCGGACGATCCCCACTGGCGGTTGCGCCAGGAGGCCGTCCTCGGCCTCGGCGGTGCCGCGATGCTCGAGGCGACGGGCCTGTCGGGGACCCCGATCTTTCACATGAACGAGGGTCACTCGTCGCTGCTCACCCTGGCCCTCGCGGACGGGGCCGCCCGGGGCCAGGTCCGCGTCGGGGCCGGGGCCCGCCAGGCGGTCCAACGGCGCTGCGTCTTCACCACCCACACCCCGGTCCCCGAGGGCCACGACACCTTCGACGAGGCGGTGGTGCGCGACGTGCTCGGCGAGCCCGTCCTCTCCGATCTCCGGGCGCTCGGGGAGCTCGGGGGCGACGACCGGCGGCTCAACATGACCACCCTCGGCATGTCGATGTCGGGGTTCGTCAACGCGGTCTCGCTCCGCCACCGAGAGGTGACCGCCTCGATGTTCCCCCGGAGCGCGATCGCCTCGATCACCAACGGCGTGCATGCGCCGACCTGGACGGCGCCCCCTATGGGCCGTCTCTTCGACCGCCTCCTGCCGGGGTGGCGAGCCGACAATACGATGCTTCGCTACGCGTGGGGGCTCCCGACCGACCAGCTCGACGAGGCCCACGCGTCGGCGAAGCGTTCGCTCCTAACTCTCGTCGCTCAGCGGACCGGCTCCGCCCTGGACCCCTCGGTGCTCACCCTCGGGGTGGCCCGGCGGGCCACCCGCTACAAGCGGCTCGACCTCTTGGTGAGCGACCCCGAGCGCCTGCGGGAGATCGCCAAGCGCGCCGGTCCCCTCCAGATCGTCTACGCCGGCAAGGCCCATCCCGCCGACGAGGGCGGCAAGGCGGTGATCCGTTCCATCTACGAGGCGGCGGAGGCCCTCGACGGCGAGGTGGCGGTCGTCTTCTTGGAGGACTACTCGATGACCGAGGCGGCGCTTCTGTGCGCCGGATCCGACGTGTGGGTGAACACCCCCCGCAAGTCGGCGGAGGCGTCGGGGACGAGCGGGATGAAGGCGGCCCTCAACGGGGTCCCCAGCCTGAGCGTCCTCGACGGCTGGTGGTGCGAGGGCCACGTTGAGGGGGTGACCGGCTGGTCGATCGGGGACGACGGCACCGCCAGCGATGACGACGTCGAGGCCGAGGACCTCTACGCAAAGCTGGGGTCGGTGATCGTCCCCCTCTTCTACGGAGACCCCGGGCGCTTCATCGGGATCCGGCGCGGCGCCATCGCCCTCAACGGGTCGTTCTTCACCAGTGAGCGGATGGTCCGCCAGTATGCGGCGCTCGCCTACCGGGCCCACGACCACTTGGAGGTCCGCCCGCCGGGCAGCAGCCGGTAGCGGCGAGGACCACGGGCCGGGCCGGCCTCAGGGCTCGGTGACCGCCCCGCGGTCGGCCCCGGTCACCAACCGGGCGTACTTGGCCAGCGCACCGGTGCGGTAGCGGGGCTCGAACGCCTTGAGCTCGCGCCGCCGGCGCTCGAGCTCGCCCCCCTCGACCAGGAGGTCCACCCGGTGGTCACGCACGTCGATCACGATCCGGTCCCCGTCGGCCACGAGGGCGATCGGCCCCCCGTCCACCGCCTCGGGGGCCACGTGGCCGATGCAGAAGCCATGCGTGCCGCCCGAAAAGCGGCCGTCGGTGATGAGGGCGCAGTCGGCGCCCCGACCGGCCCCCTCGAGGGCGCCGGTGACCGCCAGCATCTCGCGCATCCCCGGTCCGCCCTTCGGACCCTCGTAGCGGATCACGAGGACGGTCCCCGGGCGGATCGACCCGGCCACGATGGCGTCCATGGCCGCCGCCTCGCCGTCGAACACCCGGGCCGTCCCCTCGAAGGCCAGCTCGTCGAGCCCCGCCACCTTCACCACCGAGCCCTTGGGGGCGAGGGTGCCGGTGAGGACGGCGATCCCGCCGGCGGCGTGGATCGGACGGCTGGTCGGGTGGATGACATCGCCGTCGGGGGGCGGCGGGTCGAGCCGGTCCAGGTTCTCGGCCATGGTCCGGCCGGTCACGGTGAGGCAGTCGCCGTGCAGGAGCCCGTCCTCGAGCAGCGCGCGCAACACGACCGGGACCCCGCCCACCCGGTCGATGTCGACCATGTGGTAGCGGCCGTGGGGCTTGGCGTCAGTGATGTGGGGGACCCGGGAGGCGATGCGGTTGAAGTCGTCGAGCTCGAGCTCGACCCGGGCCTCGTGGGCGATGGCCATGAGGTGGAGCACCGAGTTGGTGGAGCCGCCGAGGGCCATCACGACGGCGATCGCGTTCTCAAAGGCCGGCTTGGTCATGATCTGGCGGGGACGGACGTTGGCCGACAGGAGATCGAGGACGGCGGTCCCCGAGGCGTACGCGAAGTCGTCGCGTCGGCGGTCGACGGCCGGCGCCGAGGAGCTCCCCGGCAGCGCCATGCCCAGGGCCTCGGCCGCCGAGGCCATGGTGTTGGCGGTGAACATGCCAGCGCACGACCCCTCGGTCGGGCAGGCATTGCACTCGATCTGGCGAAGCTCCTCGTCGCTCAACGAGTGGACGGCGTGGGCTCCGACCGCCTCGAAGACGCTCACCACGTCGAGGGCGCGGTCGCCAACCCGGCCCGGCAGGATGGTCCCGCCGTAGAGGAAGACCGTGGGAAGGTTGACTCGGGCCGCGGCCATGAGCATCCCGGGGAGCGACTTGTCGCAACCGGCCAGGGCGACCAGGGCGTCGAAGCGCTCGGCGTGCATCATGACCTCGACCGAGTCGGCGATGATCTCCCGGCTGACCAACGACGCCCGCATCCCCTCGTGGCCCATGGAGATGCCGTCGGAGACCGCGATGGTCACGAACTCGAACGGGAAGCCCCCGGCGCCCCGCACCCCGTCCTTGGCCCGCTGGGCCAACCGGGCGAGTGGCAGGTTGCACGGGGTCACCTCGTTCCAGCTCGAGGCCACGCCGACCTGGGGCTTCTCCCAGTCGGCGTCAGTCATCCCGACCGCCCGCAGCATCGCCCGGGCCGGCGCCCGGGCCGGCCCCTCGGTCACCTCGAAACTGCGCGGCTTCATCCCGGGCCGCTCGGCCCCTGGCACCGGTCCCTCGTCCTCAGTCATGGGCCGAGTGTACGGGGCACCGGGAGCCCCGGCTCAGGCCCGGGCCGCCCGGAGCCCGTCGAGGTGGCGGGCCACCGCCGCCGGGTCGGCCTGGTTGTCGGTGGCCCGCCGGACCGCACCGATGAGCGGCCCCTTGAGCTTGTCCTCGCCGGCCACGAAGCGGGCCCAGTCCTCCGGGTGCTCGGCGATCACCTGGGCGATCACCTCGTCCAGGGCGCCACGGTCCATGGGCTCGAAGCCGAGGCGGCGGGCGACCTCGGCGGGGTCCCCCCCACCGACCAGCAGCTCGGCCAGCACCGCCTTGGACTGGGACGCCGACAGCTCCCCGCTCCCCTCCAGCATCAGGAGCTTGGCGAAGGCGTCCGGGTCGAGGTCGGGCGCCCGGGTGAGGTCGGCGGCCACCTCGTTGGCCGCGCGCACGAGGGCCAGCGGCGCCGGCGCCCCCCGCTCGCAGGCCGCGACGACCAGGGTGTCGAGGTCCGAGGCGACCACCGAGCGCACCTGGTCGGCCTGTGCCGGCGTCGGCTCCCCGCCAACCAGGCGGTGCAGCGCCGCCCGACGCTCGGCCGGCAGGGGCTCGATCGAGGCCGCCACCTCGGCCTGCCAGCGTCCGTCGGGGGCCAACGGGACCAAGTCGGGCTCAGGGAAGTACCGGTAGTCGTCGGCCTCCTCCTTGGAGCGCATGGGGAGGGTCACCCCCCGGTCCTCGTCCCAGTGCCGGGTCTGCTGGGTGACCGTCCCGCCCCCCTCGAGCACCTCGGCCTGGCGCGCCGCCTCGAACTCGATGGCCCGGCCGAGGGAGCGCATCGAGTTCAGGTTCTTGATCTCGCAGCGGGTCCCGAAGGGCGCCCCTGGGCGCCGGACCGAGACGTTGGCGTCGACCCGCATGGAGCCCTCCTCCATGCGCCCGTCCGAGGAGCCCGTCGCCACCAGGATGGCCCGCAGCTCACCGGCGTAGGCCCGGGCCTGGGCGGCCGAGCGGATGTCCGGCGCGCTCACGATCTCGACCAAAGGCACCCCGGCCCGGTTGTAGTCGACGAGGGCGTAGTCGGCGCCGCCGATCCGGCCGGTGCCCCCGACGTGGGTGGTCTTGCCGGTGTCCTCCACGAGGTGGGCCCGCTCGATGCCGACCACCAAGCCGTCCGGGAGCTCCAGCCGTCCGCCCCGGTTGATGGGGGCGTCGTACTGGCTGATCTGAAAGTCCTTGGGCATGTCGGGGTAGAAGTAGTACTTCCGGTGGAACACCGACGGCGCGATCTCGGCGTGGAGGGCGGCCCCGATCCGCATGGCCAGCTCGACCGCCCGCCGGTTGAGCACCGGCAGCGAGCCGGGGAGCCCCAGGCAGACCGGGCAGACGTTCGTGTTGGGCTCGGCGCCGAAGGCATTGGGGCAGCCGCAGAAGAGCTTGGTCCTCGTGGCCAGCTCGCAGTGCACCTCGAGCCCGACCACCAGCTCCCAGCCCGCCGGTGCCGAGGTCTCGCTCACCGGTCGCCTCCGGCAGCTCCCGGCGCGGCGCGCTCGAGGGCTCCGGCCAGTGCGAACAGGGTCGCCTCGCCGAGCGCCGGCGCCATGGCCTGGATCCCGACCGGCAGCCCGGCCCGGTCGGTCCCGAACGGGACGCTGATGGCCGGGTGCCCGGCCAGGCTGGCGGGGACGGTGCAGGTGTCGGACAGGTACATGGACAGCGGGTCCTCGGTGTGCTCGCCCAGTGCGAACGCGGTGGTCGGCGTGGTCGCGCCGAGCAGGGCGTCGAACTTGGCGTAGGCGTAGGCGAACCCGTCGGAAACGAGGGTGCGGACGCGCTGGGCCCGGGCGTAGTACGCGTCGTAGTAACCGGCCGAGAGCGCGTAGGTGCCGAGCATGATCCGCCGCTTCACCTCGGCGCCGAACCCGGCGGTGCGGGTGGCCACGTTCATGGCCGCGACGTCCGGGGCCTCGACCCGCAACCCGTAGCGGACCCCGTCGAAACGGGCGAGGTTGGACGACGCCTCGGCCGGGGCGATCAGGTAGTAGGCGGCGAGGCCGTAGCGGAACTGGGGGATCGAGACCTCCTCCACCGACGCCCCGGCGGCGGTCATCGCCTCGGCCGCCTCGCGGACCCGGGCGGCCACCTCGTGATCGACCCCGTCGACCAGCTCAGTGACGAGGCCGATGCGCTTGCCGACGACCCCCTCTCCCACCGAGGCGAGGATGTCGGGGGCCGGGGCCCGCAGAGAGGTCGAGTCCCGCGCGTCATGGCCGGCGATGACCTCGAAGGTGGCGGCGACGTCGGCCACGGTCGCGCCGAGCGGGCCGACCTGGTCGAGCGAGCTGGCGAAGGCCACCAGCCCGTAGCGCGACACCAGCCCGTACGTCGGTTTCATGCCGACGACGCCGCAGAACGCCGCCGGCTGCCTGATCGAGCCGCCGGTGTCCGAACCGAGGGACAGAGGCACGAACCCGGCCGCCACCGCCGCCGCCGAACCGCCGCTCGAGCCGCCGGGGACCCGCCCGTGGTCGTGGGGGTTCCGGCTCGGGCCCGAGCACGAGTTCTCGGTCGACGAGCCCATGGCGAACTCGTCCATGTTGGTCTTCCCCACGATCACCGCACCCGCGGCCCTCAGCCGCTCGACGACGGTCGCGTCGTAGGGCGGGCGCCAACCGGCGAGGATCCGCGACGAGCAGGTCGTCGGGACCCCCCTGGTGCACAGGTTGTCCTTGAGCGCGACCGGCACCCCGGCCAGCGCTCCGGGATCCGAGCCGGCGGCCACCGCCGCGTCGACCCGGTCCGCGTCGGCCAGCGCCCGGTCGGCCAGCACCTCGAGGAAGGCGTGGATGGCGTGGTCGCCCCCGGCGATCGCTCGGAGCGAGCCTTCCACCACCTCCCGGGCCGAGCGCTCACCGGACCGTACGGCCCCGGCCAGCTCGAGTGCGGAAGGGCTCACCTCTCCTCCGAGAGGATGCGCGGCACCCGGAAGCGCCCGCTCTCGGCCGCCGGCGCCTCGGCCAGGACCTCGTCCCGCTCCACCTGGGGGCTCGGCTCGTCCTCGCGCAGGACGTTGCGCAGCGGGAGCGGGTGGGACATCGGCTCGAGCTCCTCCACGTCGAGCTCCGCCAGCTCGGCCGCGTAGTCGAGCACCGAGGCGAGCTGGCTCGTGAAGCGGGACAGCTCCTCGTCCCCGAGCTCGAGGCGGGCCAGCCGCGCGACGTGGCGGACCTGCTCGGGGCCGATCGCCGGGGGTCTCGATGCTCGCCCGGCGCCGCCGGCGGTCACCGGCCGGTGGCGGTGACCCGGAGCACGAACTCCGTCGCCCGCTTCTCGATCTCGTCCCGGTCGTAATCGAGGGTGGCCACGTGGTAGCTCCGCTCGAGCCAGACCCGCTCGCACCGTCGGCCCAGCGCACCGGCGACGGTGCCGCCGTTGTCCGGGGACACGACATGGTCGTCCCGGCTGGAGAAGAGCAGCACCGGACAGCCGATGCGGCCGAGGTCCGAACCCACCTCCTCGGCCCCTCCGAGCAGTGAGAGCAGGGGCTCGAGTGGGGTCCGGTCGTAGGACAGCTCGGTCACCGTCGGATCGGCGATGTCCGAGCCGATGCCGTCCAGCAGCGTCTCGCCCGCCTCGACGAGCGACCGGACCGCCGCGACCTGGTCGGGAGGGATCGAGCGCACCAGCGGGTTGACGAGGACCAGTCCGGCGATCTCGTCGTGGCGCTCGGCCAGCCAGCACGACAGCGTGCCGCCCATGGACAGGCCGACCACCGCCACCTTCGAGCAGCGCGCCGAGAGCTCCCCGTACGCCTCTTCCACCGCGCCCGACCAGTCGGCCCAACGGGTCGGGACCATGTCCTGCACCGAGGTGCCGTGGCCCGGCAGGAGGGGGGCCTCGACGCTCAGGCCGGCCCCGGCGAGCGCGTTGGCGAGGGGACGCATGGAGTGGGGGTTGTCGGTGAAGCCGTGGACAACCAGCGCCCCGGCCGGGCCCCCGGCGGCGGAAAAGGGCTCGGCACCTGCCAGAACGGGAGCGCTCACCGGAGCGATGCTACCTGGGCCTCGAGCTGGCCCCTCCGCCGGGCCCGGACCCGCCCCGCCGGAGCAGAGCCCGGCGCGGCGGTTAACCTGCTGGCGCCGATCCGCCGCCGCCGGGCGCGCCGGGCCAAGGAGAGCCCATGACGTTCCAGTTCCTGAGCGAGGAGTGGGTTGTCGAGGCGCGGCGGATCCGGGCCGAGTTCGGCCGACTCTCGGTGCCAGCCGAGAACCCGGTGCGGATGAACCTGGTCATCACCGAGGTCCCCGGGGGCAACCCGCTCGACGCCCACATCGACACCTCGGGGGGCGAACCGGACATCGAACGCGGCCATCTCGCCGACCCCGACCTCACGGTGACGCTCGACTACGAGACGGCCAAGGCCCTCTTCGTGGAGGGCAACAGCCAGGCGGCGATGTCCGCGTTCATGGCCGGCAAGGTCCAAGTCGATGGCGACATGGCCAAGTTGCTCTCGCTCCAGGGGACCGCCCCGCTCGGGGAGGCCGAGGAACTGGCCGCCCGGATCCGAGAGATCACTTCGTAGCGACCACTCCGAGCTTCGCCATCTCGGTCCCGAGCTCCGCCACGCCCCAGCGGTCCTTCTTGTCGATGGTCTCGGTCATGGTCCAGGGCTGGAACAGCCGGACCACGCCGCCCTGGACGAAGAAGACCTTCCCGGTGGCAGGGCAGTCCTCGGTGCCGAGGTAGGCGACCAGCGGTGAGACGTTGGCCGGGTCCCAGACGTCGAACGCCCCTGACTCGGGCGCCTTGATCACCTCGGAGAGTCCCGGGGTGCTCTCGGTCATCCGGGTCCGGGCCGCCGGCGCGATGGCGTTCACTCGCACCCCGTAGCGGGACAGCTCCTGGGCGGCGATGACGGTGAAGGCGGCGATCCCGGCCTTGGCGGCCCCGTAGTTGGTCTGACCCGGGTTGCCGAGCAGGCCCGAGGTCGACGAGGTGTTGATAACCGCCGCCTTGACCTCCTTGCCCTCCTTGGACAGCTCCCGCCAGTAGGCGGCGGCGTGGCGGGTCGGCACGAAGTGGCCCTTCAGGTGGACGTGGATCACCGAGTCCCACTCGTCCTCGGTCATGTTGATGAGGACGCGGTCGCGCAGGATCCCGGCGTTGTTCACCAGGATGTGCAAGGCACCGAACGCCTCGACGGCCGATTCGACCAGGCGCTTGCCGCCCTCCCAGTCGGCGACGTTGTCACCGTTGGCCACGGCCTCGCCACCCATTGCCTTGATCTCGTCGACGACCTGCTCTGCCGGGGACCGATCGTCGCCGCTCCCGTCGATGGCGCCGCCAAGGTCGTTCACGACGACCTTGGCCCCCTCGGACGCGAACAGCAGGGCGTGCTCCCGACCGATACCCCGTCCCGCGCCCGTGATGATGGCCACCCGGCCGTCCAATGCACCCATGATCCCTCGCTCCGTTCCTCGGTCTTCGACGGGCCGGCGGTCCGCGGCACCGACGAGCGCGCAGGACCGGCCCTCGGTGGTGGTGCGGGCCCGACGCTCGGCGCTCAGGCTATCTGGGGGCGGAGCGCGCTCAAAACTCGGTCCCCTCTTCGTCGACCGAGGCAGAATCGATCGATGGACGCGATCCGGCTCGCCGGCGATGAGGACCTGGAGCGCTGCGTGGAGATCGTTCGAACGCTCCCCGACTACTTCACGCCGGACGTCCCCGACAGAGTCCGATCGGACTGGGCAGGCTGCGCCACGTGGGTGACCGAACGCGAAGACCGGGTGCTCGGCATGGTCATGGTCGAGCGACGCTCGGCGAAGACCGCCGAGATCCTGTGGGCCGCGGTCGAACCTGAGCACCGGGGTGGCGGGCTCGGAACCGCCCTCGTCCAACAGGTCATCGGCGCGCTGGGGCGCGCGGGGGTCGAGTTGCTCGAGGTGAAGACCCTCGACGAAAGCGCCGACTACGAGCCTTACGTGGCGACGATCGCCTTCTGGGAACGTCGGGGGTTCCTCAAGCTCGACGTGATCGATCCCCTCCCCGGTTGGCAGCCGGGGAACCCGTGCGCGATCTACGTCCAGACACTCCTTCGTTGAGGGCGACGCCGACGAGGGGCTGACGAGAGGACCTCGGTCATCGTCTCGAGGTCTGACCCGTTCCTCCAGGAACATCGGCGGTGCCCACGCCGAGGGGTCTTGACGATCGTCGGGCAGGCGGGCCGAGATCGAGGAACTCCACACCGGCGTCCTCGCGGGTGCTCGTCGGTGGCTCCGCCGCGCCGGCCCCACCGGGTCCGCCGGCCTTCACCGGCCGAGTTCCCAGTGGTAGGCGAACTCGCCTCGCAGGGAGAGGTCGTAGCCGGCCAGCCGACGGATCTGGAAGTGGGGGCTCGCCGGCCCCACCGGCGCGTAGACGACACCGAGGGCGCCGGCCGGCTCGAAGTCGAACCGCCGGTAGTACCGGTCGCTCCCGATGAGGACCAGCGCCGGGTACCCAGCCGTCTCGGCCCGGCGCACCACCTCGGTCATGAGCGCGGTGCCGATGCCCCTGCTCTGACTGGCCGGGGCCACCGCCAGGGGGGCGACGCCCGGCAGGGCGGTGCCCTCGAGGTCACCGAGCGCACAGAGCACGTGCCCGACGACCACCCCGTCCGCCTCGGCCACGAGCTCGAGCTCGGGGAGCCGCCGCTCCGACGCCCAGGTGGAGACGACGATCTCGACCTCCCCGGCCGGATCGTGGCTGGCGGTGCCGAAGGCGTCGCGCACCAGCGCCACCACCGCCGCCCGATCGGCCGTGGTCGCCTGGCGGATGACGACGTCGTCGGTCACCACCGCAGACTGCCCGATCGGGGTGCGACGGTCGAGCGGACACGAACTGCCAGCTCGCCGGTACGGTGGGCCGATGAGCGAAACACGAACCACCGTCGACTTCTGGTTCGACCCGGTGTGCCCTTGGGCCTGGATCACCTCGCGTTGGATGCTCGAGGTCGAGCAGGTGCGACCGGTCGAGACCAGCTGGCACCTCATGTCCCTCGCCTATCTGAACCTCACCCAGCACGAGGGGCAGGGGCTCAGCCCCGAGTACCTCCAACGGATGGAGCGGGCCTGGGGACCGGTGCGGATCTGCGCAGCCGCCGCCGCCCAGAAGGGCGACGACGTCCTGCTCCCGCTCTACAGCGCCATCGGGGTCCGCTTCCACAACCGCCAGCAGCGCGGTGACGAGGCGCTGGCCGAGGCGGTCGCCGAAGTCGGCCTGGACGCCTCGATCCTCGACGCCGCCGCCAGCTCGGAGCTGGACGATTCGATCAAGGCCTCCCACGAGCGGGGCATGAGCCAGGTGGGGCTGGACGTCGGGACCCCGGTCATCAGCGTGGAGGGCAACGCGTTCTTCGGCCCGGTGGTGACCCCGGCCCCGCGCGGCGAGGCAGCCGGACGCCTGTTCGACGGAGTGCTCGCGGTGACCTCGACCGAGGGGTTCTTCGAACTCAAGCGGACCCGGGACCGCCGGCCGAGCTTCGACTGAGTTCACATGACCTCGGTGGCCTCCGGGCCGCCGCTCGCACCAAGACCAGCGACTGCTCCTCACGACGCCCGGATCCCCCGACGCCGGAATCAAAACGACGCCGCCCGGCAGGCGGTTCGCCTGCCGGGGTGTCTCGAGGCGCTCGCTATTGGGTCACGATCGGCGAGCAAGCTGCAGAGGCGAGCGCGAGATCAATGGCACTTCGTCCCAACCTCACCCGGGCCGGGCCGCTCAGCGCCCGAACCTCCGGTACCACCAGTTGGGGTCGCGAGCATGGGCGAGGAAGTGGTCGGGGATCTGGCGCATCACCTGGTCGATGCTCCAGCCTTCGGTGCCGAACCGACGGTCGGCCACCTCGGTCAGCTTGGCCACCATGTGCTCGAGCGCCTCGTCCGGCGGGGTCGTGCCGTGCTCGCGCCAGACCACCATCGGCACGTCGCACACCTCGCAGTCGGCCACCCAGCAGACGTCGTCCTCGTGGTACCACTCGGTCATCCGGGCGGCCTCGCACAGCTCACAGGGTCGGGTGCTCACGGTCGGGGCTCCGGTCAGGCGGTGTAGACGTTCACAGCGGTCCCCTCCTGCACGGTGGTCCCACTCTCGGGCACGGTGGCGAAGACCGTACCGTGGGCCGGGCCGAAGACCGACCCGAGGACGAGGCCCTGGTGCTGGAGGGCGGCCTGGGCGGCCGGGACCGAGTCCCCCGAGAGGTTAGGCACCTGCACGGTCGGCGGGCCGGTGGACACGACCACGGTCACGGCCGAGCCGGGCGGGACCTGCGCGCCGATCGCCGGGCTGGTGGCGGCGACCAGGCCCGCCGCAACCTGGGCCGAGGGACCGGAGGACTCGGTGACGCTGAAGCCCAGCTGCCCGAGCGCGGCGGCGGCCTGCTGGTAGGTGTCGCCCTGCACGTTGGGGATGGTGATGGGTTGGGGTCCCTTGCTCACCGCGATCAGCACGGTGGCACCGTAGGGGGCCCGCTGCGGGTCCACCCGGGCGTCATAGGACCAGTTGATGACCTCGCCGGTCGGCACCGAGGAGTTGTAGGCGGCCAGCGCCGGGCACTGGGCCTTCAGGTGCTTGACCTCGAGCAGCCTGGTTGCCCCGTTGCAGCCCAGCCCGCGCAGCGAGGGGATGGTCTCGACCGGGAGGCCGCTCGAGACCACGACCCGGACCGTGCCACCCTGCTTGAGCTCGGACCCGGCCCTCGGGTCCTGGTTGACCACGCGGCCCGCCCGCACCGAGACCGAGGCGACCGGGGTTCCGGTGATCAGGATGAAGTGATCCTTGGCCGCGGCCTCCCGGGCCTGCGCCAGCGTCATCCCGGTGACCACCGGTACCGGGTGTGAGGGGGTGAAGACCCCCTTGCGCAGTGCGATCACCAGGCCGGTGGCGATCAGGGCCAGGACGACGAGGAAGATCACGACCAGCGACCAGCGGCGCGACGCCCGCTCGCGGCGCGGCCCGGCGGGGCGGCGCCGAGCCGAGGACTCGACCTGGTCGAGGTCGAACACCTCTCCCGGCCCGACCCGCGCCGACGCCGGCAGCGGCCCGGTCTGGTCGCCCACCGCGACCGGGACCGCCGTCCCGACACCGGGCCCAGCCAAGGTCGGGGGGCCTTCGGTCCAGGGCCTGACGGTGCGGGGGAGGGGAAGGCCCTGGGGCTTGGGTAATCGGGCCGCCAGCGACTCGAGCTGCGACGCGAGCGAAGCGGCGTCGGGGCGCGCCGAAACGTCCGGCGCGGCGGCGGCCGAGAGGATGGGTTGGAGCGAGCCGACCGCCCCGTGGCCGGGCAGGCTGGCACCGATCCGGGCGGCGAGCGTCCCCATCGGGGTGTCGAGGACGAAGGGCACGTAGCCGGTCAGCGCCTCAAAGATGCAGAGGGCGAGTGCGTAGACGTCGGCCCGCCCGTCCAAGGGGACCCCCTGCGCCTGCTCGGGGGCGGCGTAGCGGGCGGTGCCGATGACGCCGGAGCCGGCCGGTTCGGTCCAGGCCCCCGCGGCGAGGGCCCGCGCCACCCCGAAGTCGGCCACCCGGACCCGGCCCTCGTCGTCGAAGAGCAGGTTGGCCGGCTTCACGTCGCGATGGATGATCCCCCGGGCGTGGGCGTGGGCGAGTCCCCGGGCCGCCTCGGCGGCGAGGGCGGTTGCTTGGGGCACCGAGAGGCGGACCCCCCGTTCCAGCAGGTCGAGGAGGCTCCCGCCACCCAGGTACTCGAGCACGAGATAGGGCTCGGTGCCATCCTCGCCCCAGTCGAAGACCCGGGCGATGTGGGGGTTGTTCAGTCCCGCGGCCGCCCGGGCCTCGGCCCGGAACCGCTTCAAGAAGCCCTGGTCCGATGCCAGCCCGGGCTGGAGGAGCTTGATCGCCACGTGGCGCTGCAACGAGACGTCCTCGGCCAAGCAGACCTGGGCCGATGCGCCCACTCCGAGGGGCGAAACGAGCCGGTAACGCCCCCCGAGGACCCGGCCGATGGCGTCGGTGATGAGCGGCATCGGAACGGACCCAGGCTAGTTGGGGTCACCCCGACCTTCCGACACCTCGGCCAGCGCCGGTGCGACCGGTCTCAGGCATCGGGCAGCTCGCCGCTGGCGAGGAGCTGGTCGAAGCCGTCCCCGGCGACGACCGGGACCCCCAGGCGTTCGGCCCTGGTCAGCTTGGCCGTCCCCGGCGACGCCCCGACGACGACGGCGAAGGTCGACTTGGACACCGACCCCGGGGCCTTGCCCCCCCGGGCCACGATGGCCGCCTCGGCCTCCTCCCGGCTGTAGCCGTCCAGGGTCCCGGTGACCACGACCGAGCGGCCGGCCAGGGTCTGGTCTGGTGCCGCTGGCGCCTCGACCCCGGCTGCCCGGGGCTGCTCGGTGTTCAGGCCCGCCGCCACCAGGCGGTCGAGGACGACCTGGTTGGCCGGGTTGGCCAGGAAGCCGACGACGCTGTCGGCGATCACCGCCCCGACCCCCTCGACCACGGTCAGGGCCTCCAGTGAGGCCGACCGGAGGTCGTCGAGGGTCCGGAAGCCGCTCGCCAGGGCGCGGGCCACGGTGGGCCCGACGTGACGGATGCCGAGGGCCACGAGCAGCCGGCTCAGGGGCTGGCGTTTCGACGCCTCGATCGCCCCGAGCAGGTTGGCCGCCGACAGCTCGCCCATCCCCTCCAGGGCCACCAGCATGGGTGCCTCGAGTCGGTACAGGTCGGCCGGGTCGTCGATGAGCCCGGCCTGGACCAGCTGCACCACCCGCTGCTCCCCCATGCCCTCGATGTCCATCCCGGCGCGCGCCGAGAAGTGGACGATCCGCTGGATCCGCTGGGCCGGGCAATCGATGTTGGTGCAGTAGGTGTCGCTCTCCCCTGGGAGCCGCACGAGCGGCCCGCCGCACGACGGGCAGACGGTCGGGAACCTCCACGGGCTGCGACGGCGCTTGGGCGCGTCCGGGTGCTCGAGCATCGGACCTACCACCTCGGGGATCACGTCCCCCGCCTTGCGCACGAGGACCATGTCGTTCGGACGGACGTTCTTCAACGCGACCTGGTCCTCGTTGTGCAGCGTGGCCAGCTGGACCGTCGACCCGCCGACAAAGACCGGCGCCAGGCGGGCGAACGGGGTGGCCCGCCCGGTCCGACCGATCGACACCTCGATGTCGAGCAACCTGGTCGCCCGCTCCTCGGGCGCGAACTTGAAGGCGATGGCCCAGCGCGGAGCCCGTGAGGTCTGCCCCAGCCGCCGGTGCAGGTCGAGCTCGTCGAGCTTGACCACCACGCCATCGATCTCGTAGGGGAGGTCGTGGCGGTGCTCCTCGAGCTCCCGACACCGGGTCAGGACCGCGTCGATGCCGACCACCGTGGTGGCGTCGGGGCTCACCGGGAACCCGCCCCGCCGGAGCTGGGCCAGGGTCTCGGTCTGGGTGACCGGCGCCCAGCCGTCGGCACCCTCCCCGGCGCCGGGCTCGGGCTCGGGCTCACCCCCGCCCAGCTGGTAGGCCCAGAAGGCGAGCGGACGGGCCGCGGTCACCTTGGGGTCCTTCTGCCGCAGCGAGCCGGCGGCCGAGTTCCGGGGGTTGGCGAACACCTTGGCGCCGGTCGCGAGCTGCCGTTCGTTGAGCGCCGCGAACGCCGCGGTGGGCATGTAGATCTCGCCCCGGACCAGCAGTCGCTTCGGGAACGGTGCCGTCTCGGCCGCGACGGTCTCGGGCACCGAGGGCACGGTGGCCACGTTGTCGGTGACGTCCTCCCCCACCACGCCGTTGCCCCGGGTCGCCGCCTGGACGAAGCGCCCGCCCTCGTAGGTGAGGGACATGGCGACCCCGTCGACCTTGGGCTCACAGGAGAACCGGAGCGTGGCCAGCTCGAGCTCGGGAGCCAGTCGGACCAGCCGGTCCGCCCAGCTCCGCAGTTCCGCCTCGGTCTGCGCGTTGTCGAGGCTCATCATCGGCACCTCGTGGCGAACCTCGGTGAACAGTCCCGAGGGCGCCGCGCCAACGGCCATGGTCGGCGAGTCGATGGTGGCCAGCTCGGGGTGCTCGGTCTCGATCGCCACCAGCTCGCGCTTCAGCGCGTCGTACTCGGCGTCGGTGATCTCGGGGCTGTCGAGTAGGTGGTAACGCTCGTCATGGTGGGAGATGAGCGCCCGGAGCTGTTCGGCGCGCTCGCTCAGAGGAGGCCCGGCCATCAGCACACGATCCCGGCGCCCCGGACCAGACCCGGATCGGAGGCGTCGTAGAGGGCGACGGTCTGGCCCGGCGCGACCGGCCGCACCGGACGCTCGAATCGAACGACCGTCCGGCCGGAGCACAGCCCGACGGTGCAGGCGACCGGCCGTCCGTGGGCGCTCGTCTGAGCGACGGCCCGGGCCCCGTCGGCCAACGCCACGTCGGTCCAGGTGACGCTGTCAGCGACGAGCTCGAGCCGGTCGGTGGCGACGTCGCCCACGCTGCCGAGCACCACCTTGCGAGCCACCGGGTCGACCGAGCCGACATAGCGCCGGGTCCCGTCGGGTCCATGGGCGAACCCCCGGCGCTGGCCCACGGTGACCAGCTCGAGGGCCGGCACCGAGCCGGCGGCGATCTTCGAGGTGGCGTCGAACACCGTGGCGGGGTGAAACGAGAGCCGTCCTCCCAAGAACCGCGCTCGGCCCTCGTCGGAGCGGATGAAGCAGACGTCCTGGCTGTCGGGCTTGGCCGCCGTCCGGAGACCGAGCTCGCTCGCCCGCGCCCGCACTTTCGCCTTGGTCATCGGCCCGATGGGGAAGCGCACCCGCGCGAGCTCGCGCTGCGTCAGCATCGACACCACGTAGGACTGGTCCTTGTCGGGGTCGGCGCCCCGCCGGAGCCGGTGGGGCCCACCGTCGGACCCCGACTCCACCCGGGCGTGGTGGCCGGTGGCGAGGGCCTCGAAACCCAGGCGCCCGGCTCGCTCGAGCAGTCGGTCGAACTTGATCCGGCGGTTGCACTCGATACAGGGGTTGGGGGTCCGCGCCGCGGCGTGGGCGGCGACGTAGGGGTCCACGACGGCGCCCGAGAAGGCCTCGGTCATGTCGAACACGTAGTGGGGGATGCCGAGCTGCTGGGCCACCCGGCGGGCGTCGTCGACGTCGGCAACCGAACAACACCCCGAGTCCCCGTCCCCGCCCCACAGCTTGAGGGTGGCGCCGCAGACCTCGTGGCCCTGTTCGAGCAGGCAGGCGGCGGCGACAGAGGAGTCCACCCCGCCCGACATGGCCACCAGCACCCGCACTGACGCAGTCTGCCATCGGCCGGCGGCCGGGCCGGCCGGCCCCCTCAGGCGCGCAGGCGGGCGACGGCGTCGGCCACCACGCCCACCGCGCCGAGCACCTCGGCCTCGGTGGTGGTGCGGCCGAGCGTGAACCGGACGCCGCTTCGGGCATCAGGCGGGTCGAGCCCCATGGCCAGGAGGACGTGGCTCGGCTCGACGGCCCCGCTCGCGCAGGCCGAACCGGCCGAGGCGTAGACGCCCCCCCGGTCCAGGAGTACCAGCAGCTCCTCCTGCTCGACCCGGGCGAAGCGGAGGTGACAGTGGCCGGGCAGGGTCGCCGCCCTCGGGGCGCTCTCGGTCGTGTCGGGGACCGACGCCAGCACCGCGTCGGCGAAGGCGTCGCGGAGCCGGCCGACGCGCGCCGCCTCGGCCTCCCGCTCTCCGCTCAACGCGGCCAGCGCCGCCGCGAACCCCACGATGCCGGCCACATTGTGGGTGCCGGCCCTGCGCTCGTGCTCCTGGCCGCCACCATGGAGGATGGGGGCCACCGTGTGGGGGGCCCGGACGACGAGCACCCCCACCCCCTTGGGCCCGCCCAGTTTGTGCGCACTGAGCGCGATCAGGTCGCAGGGACCGACGACCTCGGCCAGGTCGAGGTAGGGGGCCGCTTGGACCGCGTCGGTGTGGAGGAGCGCCTGCGGGGCACGGGCTCGCACCAGTCCGGCGACAGCACCGATCGGTTGCACCGTGCCCACCTCGTTGTTCGCCGTCATCACCGAGACGAGCGCGGTGTCCGGTCGGAGCGCGTCGGCCAGCGCGTCGAGGTCGACCACACCCTCGGGGGTCGCGCCGACTTCGGTGAGCCTGACGGCCCCAACCCCGAGGAGACGCGCCGCGCCGCGCGTCGCGGCGCGCATCGGGGCGAGCACCGCGGCGTGCTCGATCGCCGAGCACACCGCACCCACCGGCTCCACCGCGCCGGTTCGCTCGGCGAGGGTACCGAGGACGGCGAGATTGTCCGACTCGGTCCCGCCCGAGGTGAACACGACCTCGGACGGGCGGGCACCCACGAACCCGGCGACAAGGTCGCGCGCCTCTTCCACCGCCCGGCGGGCCTCCCGGGCGAGACGGTGCGACCCCGAGGCGTTGGCGAAGCGGTTCCCTTCGACGGCGGCCATCGCCTCGAGGACCTCCGGTCGCAGCGGGGTGGTGGAGGCATGGTCGAGATAGGCGACCGCCGAGCGGGCCGTCATGAGCGCCTCAGGCCACCCGGACGGCCTTGGCGTTGCAAAACTCCTTGATGCCGAGGTCGGACAGCTCGCGCCCGAACCCCGAACACTTGATCCCGCCGAAGGGGAGCTCGGGGGTCGAGGCCACCATGGCGTTGACGAAGACCATCCCGGCCTCGAGCTCCTCGATGCAGCGTCGTTGCTCCTCGGGGTCCCGGGTCCACACGCTCGAGCCGAGCCCGAAGCTGGTCCGGTTGGCCACCCGGATCGCCTCGTCGAGGTCGGCGACCGGCTCGACCACGGCGACCGGCCCGAACACCTCCTCGTCATAGGCCCGCATCCCCGGGACGACCCCGGTCAGCACCGTCGGCTGGTAATACCAGCCGTCGCCGGGCAGCGCCTCGCCACCGCAGACCACGACGGCACCATTGGCCCGAGCGTCGTCGACCTGGGCCGCGACCTCGGCCCGCTGAGCCTCCGAGACCAGCGGACCGACGTCGGTCGCCGGATCGAAGGGGTCCCCCACGGACAGGGCCGCCATGGCGTCGGCGAACCGGGGGACGAACTCGTCCGCGACGGCGTCGACCACGACGAACCGCTTCGCCGCGATGCAGGACTGGCCGTTGTTCTGCACCCGGGCCTGCACCGCGACGTCGACCGCCCGGTCGAGGTCGGCCGAGGACAGGACGAGGAACGGGTCAGAGCCCCCGAGCTCGAGGACGCACTTCTTCAACGCCGCGCCCGCCGCGGTGGCGACGCTGCGGCCGGCGGTCTCGCTCCCGGTCAACGTCACCGCCGCCAACCGGTCGTCCTCGATGATCCTGGCCACCTCGCCCGCCGGCACGAGCAGAGTGGAGAAGGCCCCGTCGGGGAACCCGGCTCGGCGGAACACGTCCTCGATCAAGAGGGCCGACTGGGGCACGTTCGACGCGTGCTTGAGGAGGCCGACGTTGCCGGCCATGAGGGCCGGTGCCGCGAACCGTACAACCTGCCACAAGGGGAAGTTCCAGGGCATCACGGCGAGCACCGGCCCGAGCGGCTGGTAGCGGACGAAGGAGCGGCCGGCCGGGGACTCGACCAGCTCGTCGGCGAGCAGCGCTTCGGCTCGATCGGCGTACCAGCGCAGGCACATCGCGCACTTGGCCACCTCCCCCTTGGCCGCCGCGAAGGTCTTCCCCATCTCGGTGGTCAGCACCCGCGCGATGTCCGGCTGCTCGGCGTCGTAGAGGTCGGCGGCCGCCCGCATCCAGCCGGCGCGCGCATTGAAACTCGTCGAGCGATAGAAGGAGAACGTCCTGGCCGCCCGGGCGAGCCGCTCCTCGATCTGCGCCGGAGAGTGCTGTTCGAACTCCGCCTCGACCTTTCCTGTCGCCGGGTTCAGCGTGGTGAAGGCCATTGCGCCTCGTTCCTCCGGCGCAGCGGCGCCAGGCTCAGTCCTCCGACTTGCGTCTCGGCTTGAGCGCGAACCACCAGATGCTGGCCATCGTGGCCAGGAGGCCGAGCACGGCGGCGATCGGCTTGACCAGCTTGCGGGCTCGCTCCGCCATCGCCTTGACCTTACCGGTCCTCAGAGCGGCCCGGCCAGGCACCGGCCGGCGGCGTCGGACGACGGATGCACAGTGCCGAAACGCCGAGGCAATCCCCCGGACTTCACCCCTCCGATATGTCTGCGGGGTGGAGGGGGAGATCCGATATCTCCCAGTCGGAGCCACGACGAACTGGTGGATCGCCACGGCCGGCCCTGTCCGTTGGCCGCGCCGCCGTGGCGCCATCTGAGCGCGCTCGGGCCGGCCGCGCTCGTGCAGCGCCAGGCAGGGCAGACGACGAGAACCGATCGGTCGAGCGGGCCCGGCCCTTCGACCTGGTGGCGCGCTGGTCGGCGGGACCGAGTGGTCCTGAGTGGAGGCCGGCCTCGGCCAACGCCGACGGGCCCTCAACCACTTCATCGACGACCGGCTCCACGACCAGCTCATCGTCCGGGGCCGGGATCGCACCGACCGAGCTCGCGCCCGGCTCGCCCAAGTTCCGGCCCGATTGCGTCGGGATCGAGGTCCCCGGGGGGTGTGGGCCCACATCTGCGGGAGCGGCATCGTCTGGGACCACGACGGCGAGCTCTACGCCCTGGAGGACAACCTGCGGGTCGCCTCAAGGGTGGCCTCCATGCTGGAGTACCAGGTCGTCGCCGAGCAGGTGTCCGCCGAGCGGTTCGCTCCTACAGCGTCCCAGCGCCTGGGGCGGGATGATGCCGATGTGTCCGCCATGCGCGGCTCGGTGCTCGGCGGGGTCCGGCCCACGCGCTCGCAGTCGAGGTCGCGGTCAGCAGGCGTTGACCGCGCGCGGCGCCGGGAGGTTCACGTCTCGCTTGAGCGGAGCGCGCGGCGGAGATCCCGCCGTCGCTCCAGGGCATCGACGATCTCGAGGGCCAGGCCGGCGGCACCGGCGGCGGCGAGGCCGAACATCGCAGCGGCAATGAAGGTCTTGTTCTGCTCGGCCTGGAGGGTGGCGTTGTCGACACCGGTGGCCACGGTCCCGGGGAAGAGCCCGTTGTCGAACCAGTCCCAGTAGACCCCCCCTTGGATGGTCGCACCCCCGGTCAGGTTCTGGTAGGTCCCGGCGTCGTAGAACACCTCGGAGTTGAAGGCGGCCGGCGGGCCCGAGGACCCCGGGGCGCTCTTGGTCACGATGGTCGGGAAGGTGATGGCCTCGTCCGCCCCCGACTGGGTGGCGACCGGCACCGGGCCGGTCACGTCGAAATTGATGGTGGAGTCGTCCTCGGGCAGCCCGTTGTTGCCGCCCGAGGCATAGGGGTTGAACTCGGTGGAGAAGACCGAGAAGTAGCCACGCTGGTACTCCGAGAACGAGTCGAACCCCGGATAGGCGGTGCCGCGGACCAGCACCCCGACTTCACCGGGACTCGCGTTGAGGAACTTCGCCGAGAGCGCCGGGCCGAACGACGCGTTGCGCGTCGAACGGTTGATGAGCGAGTCCTGGGCGTCGTAAACGATGACCAACTCCCAGTTGACCTGCACGTTGGTGTCCATCCCCACCACCACCGTCTCGCCCCCGTTGTAGACGTCGTAGAGCAGGTACGCGGGGACATTGCTCGCTCGGATGAGCACGAAGCCGGAGATGGGCGCCGGACCCGGGCCGGCCGTACCCAGCGGTGGGAGGATCAGCACGCCGGCCAGCGTCGCCCCTAGTCATGCGTCGCGGATTTGATTCGGGTGAGCGTTGCCCGACCCCGTCGGACCTTTTCGATGATCTTCTCGGCCTCGGCGTGCCAGACGAAGGGCTTCGGATCGTCGTTCCAGTGCTCCACCCACAGCTCGATTGCC
>DAHUZS010000133.1 GCA_027315045.1 Acidimicrobiaceae bacterium | reverse complement strand
GGCCGCGATCAACAGCAGACCCCGCAAGGTCCTCGGCTGGAAGACCCCCGCTGAAGTCCTGGACGAGCAGCTACGGTTGCTTCACCAGACAGGCGTTGCATCGACCGGTTGAACCCAGTGAGTGAGTTCACCGCGTCGGACTTCGCCGCCGCGTGCGATCGCCTCGGGGTCACCCAGTCCATGGGACGAGTCGGGTCGTGCTTCGACACCGCCGTGATAGAGAGCTGGCACTCGACTCTCGAGTTCGAGCTCTTGAGCCGGCATCACTTCGCGACCAAGGCCGAAGCCCGACGTTTCGTGGCCCGCTACATCGACACCTACAACACCACGAGGCGTCACAGCAGCTGTCAGATGCTCTCGCCGGTCGCCTACGAGGCCGCCCTGGTCGAAATCGCTGCCGACGAGGCCGACGCTGCGTGAACCCGTCCTCCAGGATCCCTTCTGTGGCTCTCAACAAACACGGGTGGTCCTGGGGTGCGGGCAGATGCCATGCTGCAAGACCAATCAACAAGCCTCCACGGTTTGGGGGGAAGCCCATTCACCTCGGCGTCGAGGACTTGGCGCCGGCGCTGGCGCTGGCGGGGAGTCGGCGGGCGGTCGTGTCATTTGTAGAACCAGGACTCAGAGAGCCCGAGGAACCGACAGCACTTGGCGTGGGGGATGCCGTGCTCGGCCCTCTGGGAGGCGATGAACGACGCCACGCTCATCGCTGTGTCGCCTCCTTGACCCTTGATGTAACGCTTGAGGACGTCACGCTCCATGCGGAGCTCCTCGTTCTCGCGCTCGAGCTGTCGAACGCGCTCACGCCGAGTGAGCACCTATGGCTCGCCCCGGATCCACGCCGAGCTCCAAGAGAAGGGCTGGGCGGTGGCCGAGAAGACGGTGGCCGACTCCATGGCCCGCCAAGGGCTCGTGGCCGCCCTTCAGCGATGATCTTCGGGCGCTCCTCAGTCATTCGCTCGCGCTCCTTGCTCTGGCCCGGCGCCTCTTCGCCCGCTCCCGGTGGCGGTCGTCGACGTAGCCGCGCCGACCGGCCGGCACCGGGAGGTCGCAGCCGCACCCGCACATCGGGGGCTCGGCGCCGTTCGCCCGCAGGGCGGCGTCGGCCCGGGCGATAGTCGTGTCGGACAGCGGCAACCCCTTGACGACCCGCTCGGCGACATGCCGATGAAGGCCACTCATCCGAGCGAACGGCCGGGGTCCCATCGATCTCGCCACCTCGTGCACCGCGCCGACCCGGTCGGGGCCGCCGTAGCTCGGGCGCCGGGCGGCCAGGTCCCCGGGCTCGCCGGTCAGGTGGGCGTCGAGGACCCCGCTCACCCGCCCGACCGGCCGGACGTTGTGCGCGGTGATCGTGACCGAGGCGATCGGGTCGGGGGGCCGTGGGCGGCTCCACGCCGCCGCCTCGGCCCGCAGCGTGGCCAGGACGACGGCGCCGGTCGCAGCGCCCACCTCAAAACTCGTCGTCACCTCGACCGGCTCGCCCGTCCGCCGGTCGATCCAGCGCAGCCGCCGCCAGCCGGCGAGCGACCCGCCGGGGTCCAGGGCAACCGGGCGGCGCCGCTCGTGGCCCGGATCGGCGACCAGCGCTTCGAGGTACCGGCTCCCCGGTCTCGCCCCGAGCGCGGTGGGCAACGAGGCAAAGATCGTTGGGGTCCGGGCGGCCAGTCGCCGGATCCCCGGCGTCGCCTCGGCCCCGGGCTCGTCCCAGGGGACCGGCGAACGCACCGCTTCCTTGGGCGCCCGCTGCTGGGCCAGGGCGTAGGCGACTTCTCGCTCGGCCATGGCCCAGGTCCAGCGGCGCCCGCCGTGCTCCGGGTCCCGGCCGGCCATGGTGGGCGAGTCGGCGTACCAGCCGCCCAGGTTGGCCTCGGTCCGGGCGAGGAGCTGGGGGTGGTCGCCGTCGAGGAACTCCAGGTGACGCTTCATGCCGAAGCTGACCGCGTGCAGCGCCAAGCCGTCGCGCTCGGAATCGACCTTCCACACCGGCCAATCGGGCTCGGGGGCCAGGCGCCCGAAGGCCCCCAACACCTCGTCGACCTCGGCCCAGGCCAGCAGCGCCAGCGTCGAACCGTCGGCCAGGCGGCGGCTGCCGCCCTCGGGTGAGGCCGCGATGAACGAGGAGTCGGTGTCCCTGAGGACGACGACGCCACCGCGATCTCGCACCATCCGATCGAGCACGGCCAGGAGCAGGTGGGCACCGGCCTGCACCGAGGTGGCGATCGGGAAGAAGGTCCAGGGGCCAGGCTTCTCCACCCGCTCCCAGCGGGCCTGGTGATGGCCCCGGGCCACGTTGCGCAGGTACTCGTCGGTCCGGCTCGGGTGCCCGGACACGAGCGAGTTGACCACTGCATGGAGCGCCGAGGCGAGCACGGTGTCCCCGGCCTCCTTCGCCTGGCGGCGGCGCCGGACCAACCCGAGGACGGGGTCCTCGTCGGCGCGCAGGACGAGCCCGGGGACGACCGGGAGGCGACGCCGGAGGCCACGCTGGCGACCGACCGGAACGAGCCGGGTCGCCCGGATAACCTGCGGCGCCCGGCCGGCGAGCACCGAGGCCCCGAGCACGTCGGGCCACGCATAGGGCGAGCACCGAGGCCCCGAGCACGTCGGGCCACGCATAGGGCGAGCACCGAGGCCCCGAGCACGTCGGGCCACGCATAGAAGGCGCGGCAGCCCTCGGTGAACACCGGCACCACCTCAGAGCGCCCGTCGGGACGGCGGGGGTCCTCGACCGCCACCGGGAACGGGCAGCCCTGCGGATCGACCTCGCAGATCGTGAAGCCGAAGCGCCGCCAGAGGTCCGGGTCGAGAGCGACCGTCGGATCGCCGGCCGCCTGTTCGCACACCCGGCGCAGCCCGTCGGTCATGTCCTCCCGGCCGAGGTGGTCGGCGGTCTTGAGGTCCCACCATCCGAGGAGGTGGGCGGTGAGGGGGAACGCCGACGACACATCGGCGCCGACGACGGGGACCGGCACCCCGAGCAGGTCCGGGCGGGCGTCGGCCCATCCCCCGTGGAAGGCCCGGAGCCACCCCTGGTGCTCGGCGTCGTCGAGGTGGAACCGCCCGAGGGGCGCGGCCAGTCCGAGCCGGCTGGGACCTCGGCGGCGAGCGCCCCGGGGGGGAGACCCGGGCCAGGTCGATCCGCCCCCGCAACCGGGCACGGTCGGCCGAGCTGGTGAGCCACCGCCCGGCCCGCTCGTCGGCGGCGACCGCCAGCTCGTGGAGGTGGCCCAAGGCCAGGGCGACCTGCCCGGCGCCGTCGGCGTCGGTCAGGCAGAAGTTCACCCGGTGGTCGCCGAAGCTCGCCCCCCGGTCGGCGTCGAGGGCGTAGGAGAGGGAGGCCAGGTCGACGAAGGCCCCGGTCCACCCCCGGTCGTCGACCAGCTTGCCGTGGCCCCGGCTCGTCTCGACCGCCGCGAACCGCACCGACCAGCCGACCCGTCGGGGTTCGACCAATAGCTCGGGGCAGTGCGGGGACTCCCGGCTGGTCCGCTTGCCCGGGCGTTGCCGCCGGACCCCCGGCGGCCACACCCGCCAGGCATCGGGGTGGTGGCGTTCGGGGGGGCGGCCCTCCTTCTTCGCCCGCCGGTCCTGGGCCGCGTCGGGGCGAACGTGGCCGGCGGTCAGGGTGAAGAAACGCCCGAGGTCGTAGCCGACCACGAAGCCCGCTCCCGAGTAGGCGCGGGGGTAGAACCCAAACGGCGCGTCGGCGGCCTGGGCGCGTGGACGAAACCACGCCGAGAGCCCCACCACCCGCCAGGGCGTCGGGCCGCCCACCGTGTCGAGGAGACGCCCCTGTGCCCACTCGTCGATCTCGTGGCGCCGGGCCTCGTCGAGGTCGTCGGCGACCAGGAGCCCGCCACCGACCACCGAGCGGCCGAGGATGACGAGGAACCCGCCGAGCCCGAAGCGGTCCCCGTCGGCGCCAGCTGCAGACGCGGCGAAGAGGACGAGCGACACCCGGGACCCGAACCGCCAGTGCACCTCGGGGTGCTCCGGCGCCCGCCACCGATCGAGGCCCGGCCACTCCCGGAGCTGCACCTCACGCTCGTTCATCGCAGCACTCCCTCCTCGTCGTCCTCGTCCCCGCCGGCCTCGGCGGCCCCCAGCCGCTCGATCGTGAGCGAGACCGTCGCTGGGTCGAGGTCGCAACCGAGGAACCGCCGACCGATCGCCCGGCACGCCAGCGCCGTCGTCCCCGAACCCACGAAGGGGTCGACCACCAGCTCGCCCGGTTCGGCCACCTGCTCGACCCAGTGCACGAAGGGTCCGAGGGCCTGTTGCCACGGGTGGTCCTGCGGTCCCTTCTCGCCACGACCGTCGGCGGTCACCGCGTCGATCAGCCAGTGGCGGGGCTGGTAGCGCCCGGCCGAGAAGATCGCCACCGGGCGCCACCGGCCCCGGATCATGCGGCCCCGGAAGTTCGTGTGGCGCCCAGGTAAAAAGACGGCCCCGCACCACAGGTGGTGGAGGCGCTCGCCGAGCCGGGCCAGCTGCCCGGGGAGATCAACCTTCCCGCAGTAGGCGACGAGCAGCCGGCCGGGCTTCAGGACCCGGGCGCCGAACGCCGAGAGGTCGCTGTAGAGGGGCATGCCCTCCCGGTTGTAGGGCGGGTCGGTCACGATGGCGTCGACCGAACGGTCGGGCACGTCGGCGAGCACCTCGCGGAAGTCCCCGCAGCGGACTTCAATCCCGTCGCCGAGGGTCACCCGGGGTGGCGGGGACGCCCCGGCCCGACGGCGCTCCAAGTTCTCCAGTCGGACCAGCTGTTCGGCCTGGCGGGCGTCGATCTCGCCCCGGTCGACCTTCGCTGCGAGGTCGGGATGGTCGGCCAGCTTGTCGGCAAGGCGCAGGCGCCGGCGGGCGGTACTCGGGTCCACCCCAAGCTCGGTCGCCAACACGGCCACGTCACTACGGCGCCCAACTTCGGGCGCCGTGCCCGAAGTTCGATCGTTGCGAGCCCCCTGCCCCAGCTTCACGCCGCGCACCTCGGCGAGCCGCCGGAAGGCGCCGGCCCAGGCAATCGGCCCCATGTGGCGCCGCAGCAGGTTCAGCCGGAGGGCCGTCTCGATCCCCTCCCAGTCGTCCACGTCGATGGTGAGCACCGGACAGTCGATCCCCAGCTCCTCGGCGATGGCCCAGCGATGGTGCCCGTCGACGATCCGGCCGTCGGCCGTCTCGACGATCGGGACCTGGACCCCATGCGCCCCGATGTCGGCACGCAACGCGGCCAGGGCCTCGGCGTCGAGCGTCGGCATCACCTGGAAGTCGGGGCGGCGTTTGGTCATCCGGCCCGCCCGGTCCGGCACACGCGCACGGCGTCGGGGCGCCCGTGGGGGAAGTCGTGGGCTTAGGGCGAGCACGGGGCGCCACGGGCGGACCCTGAGCGGGGTCAGCCTCGAGCAGCTTCCGGGCGCCGGGGTCCCAGGGCCTGCACGAACGGCGGCTCCGATCACGGTGGCGGCGCCGCGGGGACGGCGAGAGACCGGACCGGCATCGGGACGCCACAGAGCGGGCAGTCGCCCCACTTTGGCGCCAGGGTCGACGACCGATCCCGTGTCCCGGATCGGAACTGCTTTGCCACAGAACCTTTGTCACAGAATCGAACCATCGCAGTTGTATTAATGGAGTTAGTGCGCCCCGGCGCCTAGATCGTTTCGGCGACTTTGTGCCGGACGTCTTGGGAGTACCTCGGCGTTTTCGGGCCCGTGGCAGTGCGGAGGACAGGGCGGTCAACCGGGCGTCCTGGAAGCAGCGTAAGGAGACCACAGCTTGAAGATTTTGAAGAGGCTACGGCCTCATCGTCCGATACAAGTGGCCCTCACGGGGTTGCTCGGGGTGATGAGCGT